>JBDSFV010000103.1:0-16562 GCA_039919355.1 Luteimonas sp.
CGCCACTTCGACCTGCGCCCGTACGGCATCCTGCAGATGCTCGACCTGATCCACCCGATGTACCAGGTCACCGCCGCCTACGGCCACTTCGGCCGCAAGCCGTACCAGATCAGCTATACCGACGGCGCCGGCAAGCAGCAGACCGCCACCGCGTTCTCGTGGGAACAGACCGACAAGGCCGACGAGCTGCGCAAGGCGGCCGGGCTGAAGAAGTAACCCCCGCCCGTCATCCCAGCGAAAGCTGGGATCCAGCGACTTTGCTTATACGAAACGGGCCGCATCGCGGCCCGTTTTTATTTGACAGCCTCATTGCGCAGCTTCACTGCGTTTTCGAAACGTTCGACCAGTTCCCGCTGCGCCACCGGCGCCAGCGCCAGCGACGCGCGCGCACGCTTGACCCACCCCGCGCCGCGCGTCGCGAGATCGGTCCATGCATCGACCAGGGCGTGCGGCGCACGCTGCAGATGCCACTCGATCAGCGCCAGCGCCTGCATGATGTCCTTGTCGTGCTTTGGATGTTTCGCGCCACGCTCGTATGCCACGATCAATTTATGCAGGCCATAGCGCGCCGGGTCCGGCAGGTTGACCAGCGTCGCATCGGCCCGATCCAGCAGCACCGCCTGTCCCGGCGCTTCAATCAGGTAGTCCAGAAATTTCAGCGGACTCAGCGTCACGCCGAGTTGCGGCGCATGCACCTCGCGGCCTGCGCGGCGCAACGTGGTGAGGAAGTCGATGCGCAGATCCGGTTCGCGCTTGCTCACGTACTGACTGGCAAAGCCCTTGCTGCCGCCCAGCGCCGGCAGGAAGCCCATCTGCAAGGACTTCAACGCATCGTCGGCATCGGCATGCAGATCGGCCGGCAACGCGACCGATACATTGCCGCCCGGTCCGGCGTGCGCGAAGTCCGGATCCAGCGTGCGCGTGCCGCTGCCCCACGCGACGCCGAGTTGATTGCCCAGCGCGAGAAACGCATGCGTACCGACCAGCAGCCCGCCTGCGCGGAAGAACTGGTAATCCGCCAGCCGCTTGACGATGCGGAAATGTTTGGGGGCGGTTGCCACGCAGCCATGCGCAATGGCGGCGGCGGCTTGCCGCGCCACGGCCTCCAGCGCCGGGGACCGCCAGCCGTTTGTGCTGCTGATGAACGCCGCCACCGGGCTGGTGCTGGTGTTGCCGGGCCACGTCGAATTCCTGAAGCGGCTGCATGAGTGCGTCGCCCAGCAGCTGGTCGCATTGCTGGACGCCTGCGACATCCGCGGCCCGCTGGCGCAGGCCGAAGTCGACAGTTGGCAACAACCGGCGACCTGTGCGCGCAACAGCAACCGCAGCCTGGTGGCATCGATGAACCAGCGCAAGTACGACGCCTGGGCGCAGTTTGCCTACCATCGATTGCCGGCCTACGAAGTAGCGCTGCGGATGCTGGAGACGCCGTTCACGCGCAAGGATCTCGGCCGCGACTATCACTACGCGCCGGCCCTGGTGCGCGCGCGGCTGTTGTCGTCGGCGAAGATCATTCCGTTCCAGGCCTCCAGCGCAATCCACTGAGCCTGCGGGAATTGCATCGCGGCAACGGCCGAAGAGCACCCCTCCCCAGCCCTCCCCTGCTTCGCCAGGGCGGGAGCAGACATGACGCGGATCAAAGCGCCTTGACCTTCCCCGCTCCGGCCTTCTTCGCTGCGGCCACGAGCTTGCGATCGAACGTGGCGAACGCCTCGCAATCCTCCGCGCTGGCCAGATGCAGGGCGTCGGCGAAGTCCATGCCTTGGGCAAACCAGTCGAGCGCCTGGGCGGTGACGGCGGGCTGCTCCAGCGTGACGTTGGGCAATCCGGCGAAACCACGCAGCGCTTCGGCAATGTCCGCGGGCTGGAAGCGGTAAAGGCTTCGCAACACCCACTCCGTTTCCAGCGCCACGGTTTTCTGCAGGTGGATCGGGTGCGTCGCGATCAAGTGCCGGGCGATGGCCGCCTGGGCAGGGTCGTCATCGGTCATGAAGCGGACGACGACATCAGTATCGACCGCGAGCATGCCGCTCCTTTACTTCTTGTTCGATGGCGGCATCCATTTCTTCGATGGTCTTGGCTGGTCCTTCGTACTTGAGGCAGCCGTATACATCTTCCATCTTGGTCGGCTTGAACAGGGGTGCCGCCCTGAGCAGCACGCCCTCGGGCGTGTCCTCGACGATCAGCTTGGTGCCCGCGTCCCAATGCCGCTTGCGCCGGATCGCCTGCGGCAGGATGACCTGGCCCTTGGTGGAGACGGTGGTGGTGAGTTTTTCGGCGGCAGCCATGACCATGCCTTCTGGTAAGACATAGGTAAGATAGTGCTTGGGCGGGTGACGCACAAGCCGCGATCGTTCGGGCGATTCATCCTTTCATCGCGAGAAAGCGATAGAATGCCCGCCGCCCTGCCGAGGGGCGCTGCAAGTCCGGCGTATGGTCCGGAATCAGGCTCGGCAAGGTTCCCACGTTCAACGGCGCCCGGTTGCCCTCACCCCCAGCCCTCTCCCACGAGCGGGAGAGGGAGACAAGAACCGGAGCTGGATCATGAACGCTGTTGCCAAACCCGCCGTTGCCAGAACCTTCTCCACCGAAGGCGATTACAAGGTCGCCGACATTTCGCTCGCCGACTGGGGCCGCAAGGAAATCGACATCGCCGAGCACGAGATGCCGGGCCTGATGTCGATCCGCAAGAAGCACGCCACTGCGAAGCCGCTGAAAGGCGTGCGCGTCACCGGCTCGCTGCACATGACCATCCAGACCGCGGTGCTGATCGAGACGTTGAAGGATATCGGCGCCGACGTGCGCTGGGCCTCGTGCAACATCTTCTCGACCCAGGACCATGCCGCCGCCGCGATCGCCGCCACCGGCACGCCGGTGTTCGCGTGGAAGGGCGAGTCGCTGGAGGAATACTGGGACTGCACGCTGGACGCGGTGACCTTCCCCGGTGGCAAAGGTCCGGAGCTGGTCGTCGACGACGGCGGCGACGTCACCCTGCTGATCCACAAGGGCTACGAACTGGAACAAGGTTCGAAGTGGGTCGATGAGCCGGCCGCATCGCACGAGGAAGGCGTCATCAAGAGCCTGCTCAAGCGCGTGGCGAAGGAACGTCCGGGCTTCTGGACCAACGTGGTCAAGGACTGGAAGGGCGTGTCCGAGGAGACCACCACCGGCGTGCATCGCCTGTACCAGATCGCCGAACAGGGCAAGCTGCTGGTGCCGGCGATCAACGTCAACGACTCGGTCACCAAGTCCAAGTTCGACAACCTCTACGGCTGCCGCGAATCGCTGGCCGACGGCCTCAAGCGCGCGATGGACGTGATGCTGGCGGGCAAGGTCGCGGTCGTATGCGGCTACGGCGACGTCGGCAAGGGCTCGGCGCATTCGCTGCAGGCCTACGGGGCGCGCGTGGTGGTCACCGAGATCGATCCGATCTGCGCGCTGCAGGCGGCAATGGAGGGCTTCGAGGTCAACACCATCGAGAGCACGCTCGACCGCGGCGACATCTACGTCACCACTACCGGCAACAAGGACGTGCTGACGCTCGATCACATGAAGTCGATGAAGGATCAGGCAATCGTCTGCAACATCGGCCACTTCGACAACGAGATCCAGGTCGACGCCCTGAACGCGTCGGGCGCGAAGCGCATCAACATCAAGCCGCAGGTCGACAAATATGTCTTCGCGAACGGCAACGCGATCTTCCTGCTGGCCGAAGGTCGCCTGGTCAACCTCGGCTGCGCCACCGGTCACCCGAGCTTCGTGATGTCGAACTCGTTCTCCAACCAGACGCTGGCGCAGATTGACCTGTGGGCGAACAAGGACAAGTACGAGAACACTGTCTATCGTCTGCCCAAGCACCTGGACGAGGAAGTCGCGCGCCTGCATCTGGAGAAGATCGGCGTGAAGTTGACCACGCTCACCACCGAGCAGGCCGCCTATCTCGGCGTCGCGGTCGAAGGTCCGTACAAGCCTGAGCATTACCGTTACTGAGGTCGCGCCTTTGCTCGTCATCCCCGCGAAAGCGGGGATCCAGCGACTTCGTGCTTGAAGTTCAAGGACACTGGATTCCCGCCTGCGCGGGAATGACGAACAACACCGACTTGCCTGGTTCGAGAGCACCATGATTCCCATTTCCTTCGAGTTCTATCCGCCCAAGACCGACGAACAGCGCGCGCAGCTGGATCGGGCCGCGGCCAAGTTGAAGAACGAGGCTCCGGAGTACGTGTCATGCACCTTCGGTGCGGGCGGATCGACGCTGGACTACACACCCGAAACGGTGGAGCGACTGCACCGCACCCACGGGCTTGATGCCGCTCCGCATCTGTCCTGCGTCGGCGGCACCCGCGCCGAATTGGGTGCGCTGCTCGAGCGCTACAAGGCCATGGGCTGCCGGCGCATCGTCGCGCTGCGCGGCGACCTGCCCTCGGACATGGGCCATACCGGCGATTTCCGCTACGCCTCCGACCTGGTCGCGTTCATCCGCAAGGAACACGACGGGTTCTTCCATATCGAAGTCGGCTGCTATCCAGAATGCCATCCGCAGGCGGACGACGCGCTTGCCGACTTGCGCAATTTCAAGGCCAAGATCGACGCCGGCGCCGATGGCGCGATCACGCAGTATTTCTACAACGCCGACGCCTATTTCCGTTTCGTCGACGACGCCCGCCGGCTCGGCGTCGAAGTTCCGATCGTGCCGGGAATCATGCCGATCTCCAACTTCATGCAACTCAAGCGTTTCTCCGAGGCCTGCGGTGCCGAGATCCCGCGCTGGGTCGGCAAGCGCATGCAGGCCTATGGTGACGATGGCGACGCGATCCGTGCGTTCGCCGCCGAACTTGTCGCCGACATGTGCCGCCGCTTGATCAACGGTGGTGTACCGGCACTGCACTTCTATACTTTGAACCTGTCGAAACCCACTCTGAACGTGTTGCACAACCTGCGCTGAATTCTACGCAGGTTCAGTTCCACGACCATTCCCAGACAAGGCGTTGACGCCCGCACGCGCGACCATGCACACATCCTTCTGTGTGCCGGATTCGCAAATGAAAAAGTCGCTCGTCGCCGCTTCCACCATCACCCTGCTGCTGTCCATGGCTCCGATGGCCGCGCCGGTCGAGGCTTCCAGCGCGATCCAGCGCTGTCAGTCGGCGGATGGCACGCTGGTCTATACGGACAAGGCCTGCGCGGTGTTCGGCGCCAGGGCCGCTCCGATGTCCGCAGGACTGTTGACCCGGATCGCACGCGAAGAGGCGAAGTCGCAGGACGCGTCACTCGGGGGTGATGCGGCATACGCGGACGCCAATACGCCGCTCGACAATGCAATCGCGACAGCCTCTCGTCGTTCGCCCAGCTCAGGCTGCGCACGCACGCCGACGCAGTTGGCGATGGACCTGCGTGGTGCGCTTGTGCTCGGCGACGTCAACCGCGTGGCCGAGAGCTACCACTGGGTCGGCATGTCGAGCAGGCAGGGCGAGCGCACGCTCGACCGGCTGCAGCACCTGATTGGGAAGCCGGTGGTCGATAGCCACTATTTCGACGCCCGGATCAGCATGTCGCCTTCGTACATGCCTGACGCCGCCACCGCACTGGTGGCCACGACCTCCGGGGGCATCGGTGGCGATGCCGGGATGCTGCAACTCGTGCTCGGCGACGGTGGCGCGCGCTCGGTCGTCGATTTCGACGTGCACAAGTACGCCGGCTGCTATTTCGTCAAGTTCTGATTCCCGGTTCCAGTTCCCTTTCCTGCGACCGCCGCGGGCGTTAGTCTGCGGCGATGTCGCCCCCGCGCCCTGCTGTTCCTGGGATTCTTTTGCTGCTGCTGGCCGCGATAGTGCCGGTGCAGGCGGAAGTGCGCCGTTGTGCGGCGCCGGACGGCACCACGGTCTTCACCGACCGTCGCTGCCAGGACGTCGGTGCGGTCGCGCGCGTGCCGCGGGATGCGAGAAGCGCTGGCGCGCGCCTGTACCGCAGCACCTGTTCGCGCAACCTGCAGGATCTGGTGTACGAACTGACCACCGCGATCGACAGCCGTGATGTCAATCGCCTGGCCGGCGTGTACCACTGGGCCGGCATGTCGAGCAGCACCGGCTATGCGGTGATGGGCCGTCTCGATGCAATCGTGCAGCGGCCACTGGTCGACATCGTCCCGATATCCCCGGCCAGCGCCGCTGGCGAGGACGGTGATTACTACCCGCAGACCGCGGTGCGGCGCGCGCCGGTGGCATTGCGCATCGAGCAGACGCTGGCCAACGGCAGCACGCCGTCGCGTACGGTGCTGGGACTGCGCCGGTACTTCGGCTGCTGGTGGGTGCAGCTGTAACCGGTCACGCCGTAGCTGGCCACCGCCAGATGGCCCATATCGGGCAAAATGGCCGCCTTCCCCCGCAGGAACCCACGATGCAGTATCCCGACTGGATCTGGCACAACGGTCGCATCAAGCCGTGGGTCGAAGCCACCACGCACGTGATGGCGCACGCACTGCACTACGGCTCGTCGGTGTTCGAGGGCATCCGCAGTTACGACACGTTTGTCGACGGCCGGGCCAAGGGCACGGCGATCTTCCGCCTCAGCGACCACAGCCGTCGCCTGTTCGCCTCGGCCAGGATCTACGACATGCCGGTGCCATACACGGCCGACGACATCAATGCCGCCTGCCGCGAAGTGCTGAAGGCGAACAACCTGACCAAGGCCTACCTGCGCCCGATCGCGTTCCGCGGCCTCGGCGGGTTCGGCCTGTCGGCGGATACGCCCACCGATGTCGCGGTCGCGGCATGGAAGATGGGCGCGTATCTCGGCGACGGCGTGCTCGAACAGGGCATCGACGCGTGCGTGTCGAGCTGGCAGCGGTTCGCGCCCAACACCCTCCCGGCTGGCGCCAAGGCCGGTGGCAACTATCTTTCCGGACAACTGGTCGCACGCGAAGCGCGCCGGCTCGGCTTCGGCGAGGGCATCGCGCTCGCCTCCACCGGGCTGCTCAGCGAGGGCGCAGGCGAGAACCTGTTCCTGGTGTTCGATGGCGCGCTGCATACCACGCCGGTCAGTGCCGCGCTGCTCAACGGCATCACCCGCAACACGCTGATGACGCTCGCCCGCGACAACGGCATCATGGTGGTCGAACGCGACCTGCCGCGCGAATATTTGTACCTGTGCGACGAATTGTTCATGTGCGGCACCGCGGCCGAGGTCACGCCTATCCGCTCGGTCGACGGCCGCCAGGTGGGTGCCGGCAAACCCGGTCCCGTGACCAGGCGCATGCAGGAATTGTTCTTCGGCCTGTTCGACGGCACCACGCCGGACAAGTACGGTTGGCTGGAGCCGGCCTGAAGGGAATGATATGTAGCCCGGATGGAGGGGCCGCAGGGCGATACCCGGGGCTCTTCCTCGATCCAGCCGATATGGCCCCGGGTATCGCTAAGCTCCACCCAGGCTACGAGTATCCCTGCTCCCGCCAAACGTCAGCGTGGCGACGACGCCCCGCTCCACCCCCGGCACCACCCGCACATCCCAGCCGTACAGCGCGCACAGGCGCCGCACGATCGACAGGCCGATGCCGCCGCCCTGTGAATGTTCGGCGTGGCTGCCGCGGTAGCCGCGCTCGAACAGGCGCGCGGCATCCTCGGCAGTAAGGCCCGGGCCGGAGTCGATCACCTCGACGGCATCGTCGAGCAATCGCACCACCACCGCGCCCTGTGCGGTGTACTTGACCGCATTGCCGATCAGGTTGCCCAGCGCGACCGCCACCGCGGCTTCCGGGGCGTCCACCGCCAGCCCGCGTTCGCCCTCCATGCGCAGCTCCAGCGGCTTGCCGCCAAGCTGCGCGCGATGCGCATCGAGCAACTGCTCGACGAGGCGGGCGATGTCGGTGGCGCCGTGGCCGCGTTCGTTGCGCGACAGCAGCAGCAGTGCGCTGATCAAGTCGGTGCACTGCTGCTCGGCACGCTGGATGCGTTGCAATCGCGCGCGCGCCTTGTCGTCGAGTTCCGGCCGGGACAGCAGCAACTCGACCGCGCCCTTGATCACCGCCAGCGGCGTGCGCAGTTCGTGGCTGACATCGGCGTTGAACTCGCGGTCGCGCTGCACGACCTCGGTCAGGCGCATGGCGTAGTCATCCAGCGCACTGGCGAGCTGGCCGACTTCATCGTCCGGGAAATGCGCGGCCAACGCTTCCGGCCGGGAACTGCGTCCGGAACCGCGTAGTCGCTGCGCCAGTTCCGACACCGGGCTCATCACCCGCGACGCTGCCCACCAGCCGACCAGCAACGACAGCAGCGTGAACGCGATCACCACGCCGATCAACGCCCGGTAGAACTGTTCCTGCCCGCGCTGGACCTGGGTCATGTCGTAGGCGAGGAAGAACCACTCGTTGGGGGTCTTGCGTACCGCGAGCTTGTAAGCGAAGGGGGTGCCGTCCTCGTTGGTGCCCTTGACGTTGTGGATGCCGTCGTCGAAGTAGTACCAGTCCGGTTGTTCCGCGCGCAATGCCTGGAAGTTGTCGCGTGAAACGACCTTTCCGTACATCTGCTGCACCGGCAGCTCGACCTTGCGCGGATCCTGGAAGAAACGTCGCGCGTATTCGTCGATGTTGCGGTTGAGCACATCGACCACCAGGTCGTCCTCGACCCGGTTGCGCACCCAGTTGGTGGCAAAGGCCAGCAACAGCGTCAGGCCGAAGCCGAGCAGCAGGAACGACAGGATGATGCGGCTGCGCAGCCGCCGCCGGTAGCGGGTGGGTTTCTTGCGCGCGGGCGCTACGTCCTCAACTGGAGACATCGGGCGCGGCGATGCGGTAGCCGATGCCGTGGCGGGTCTGGATCATCGGCGTGGGGAACGGTTTGTCCACCACCGCGCGCAGGCCGTGGATATGCACGCGCAGCGAATCCGAGTCCGGCAGTTCCTCGCCCCAGACGCGGGTTTCCAGTTCCTGCCGCGTCACCACCGCCGGTGAGGCTTCCATCAACGACTGCAGGATCTTCAGCGCCGTGGGGTTGAGCTGCAACAGCTTGCCTTCGCGGCGCACTTCCAGCGTGTCGAGGTTGTACTCGAGGTCACCGACGTCGAGCACCCGCGTCTGCACGCCGCGACCGCGGCGCGCCAGCGCGTTCAGCCGCACCTCGACCTCCTGCAGCGCGAACGGCTTGATCAGGTAGTCGTCGGCGCCGGAATCGAAACCCGCCAGCTTGTTGTCCAGCGTATCGCGTGCCGTCAACATCAATACCGGCGTCTGCTTGCGCGCCTCGTTGCGCAGCTTTCGGCAGACCTCGAGTCCGTCCATGCCGGGCAGGCTGAGGTCGAGCACCACCGCATCGAAGTCGTGCACCACCGCCAGGTGCAGGCCGGTGATGCCGTCGGCGGCGAAGTCCACGGTGTGGCCGCGGTCTTCGAGGTAATCGCCGAGGTTGGCGGCGATATCGCTGTTGTCTTCAATGACGAGGATGCGCATCGAGAAATCCTGTGAGTGGCCTGGACCCAAGCCTGGACATGCCATGGAATGGCAATGATTCTTGCATAGGACGCCGTGAACCCGGTGCCGTCGCTGTGCACAAACAAAAAGGCCCAGGAGCGGCAAGACCGCGCCTGGGCCAAAGAAATGCCCCGATTACCGTAATCTGCAACACCCGATGACGAGTCGACTGAGACAGAACTGCGGCCCGGACAAGGTTACGCAGGCGTCGATTAAACCCCTGTTAAAACAACTGTTAAGAGTTTGTAAAACCGGCGTCCTTCAGGCAAGACGGCGGCTTTTTTGCCCGTATTGGATGGCGCCCGGCGGTGACGTAATCGATCACCCGGCCGGCGATATCGATGCCGGTGGCCGCCTCGATCCCTTCCAGCCCCGGCGAGGAGTTGACTTCCAGCACCAGCGGACCTCGCCTGGAGCGGATCAGGTCGACGCCGGCCACGCCCAGCCCGAGCACCGCTGCGGCGCGTACCGCGGTGGCCTGCTCGGCCTCGGATGCCCGAACCGGTTTCGCGCTGCCGCCACGATGCAGGTTGGAACGAAAATCGCCCTTGGGCGCCTGCCGCCGCATCGTCGCCACCACCTGGCCGCCAACCACGAAACAGCGCAGGTCCGCGCCCTTGGCCTCGGCGATGAACTCCTGCACCAGGAAGTTGGCGTACAGCCCGCGCAGGGCCTCGATCACGCTGCGCGAGGCCGATGGCTTTTCGGTCAGCATCACTCCCGTGCCCTGGGTGCCCTCGTTGAGCTTGATCACGTGTGGCGGCGGCCCGAGCATCGACAGCAGGTCGACGGTGTCGTCGGGGTTGTCGCCGAACACCGTCACCGGCAGGCCGATGCCTTGCGCGGCGAGCAACTGGTGGCAGCGCAGCTTGTCGCGCGCGCGCGCGATCGAATCGGAGGGATTGGGCGTGAAGCTGCCCATCAGCTCGAACTGGCGCAGCACCGCGGTGCCGTAGCGGGTGATGGAGGCGCCGATGCGCGGTACCACCGCGGCGTAGTCGGAGATCGGCTTGCCCTTGTAGTGCATGCCGAAACCGTCGGAGCTGATCCGCAAGTAACAGCGCAGCGGGTCGAGCACGCGCACGCTGTGGTGACGTTCACGCGCGGCCTCAATCAGGCGCCGGGTCGAATACAGCTTGCTGTTGCGCGAGAGGATCGCGAGTTTCATGCAGTGCGCTCGATGTGCCTGGGAGGACGGCCGTGAAGGAAGGAGCGTGCCGGATCGACCATGAACACGCCTGCCATTGCAGTACGGCCGAGCAGCATCGGAAACAGCATGCCGCGGCGATCGGTCAGGTTGATTTCAATGCTGCGTTCGTGGCCGGCCAGGCGCAGTTGCGTACGCAGGAAGACACGCCGACAGTGATGTCCGCCGGAATCGGCAACCTCGCGCTCGTCGAGGATCGGTGCACTGGATTCGATCACCCGCGTGCCCGCCTTGCCCGGTGTCAGCCGGAACCCGATCCATGGCACGCCGGCCTCGTGGAAACGCCATTGCTCGTCGACGTGCAAGGCCGAACTGCGCGCGCCGGTGTCGATCTTGGCGCGCACGCGCGCCACGCCGAGTTCGGGCAACGCCAACCATTCCCGCCAGCCGAGCACGATCATCGTTGATCCCCGCATGGCAGTGAACAGACACATTGATTAAAAATGGCGATGACATCGCTGGATGACACAGCCATGGCTCGCTTGATGCAAGCGGGCTTGATGCAAGCGTGGAGCGGGCGAAGGGAATCGAACCCTCGTCAGTAGCTTGGGAAGCTACAGCTCTACCATTGAGCTACGCCCGCGAGAGGCGCAGAGTCTATGCCCGCCGGCCGCGGCATGGCAATGCGGCGCGGCCGTGGCCACGGGGCGCGCGGGATCGATCAGAAGCCGCTGCCCACGGTCAAGAACACGCTGCTGTTGTTGCCGCCAGCCTGGCCGACGGTGGTGCTGGCACCGAGGTTGGCATCGAACCCGAACAGCTGCGTGCGCGCGCCCAGCACCAGGGTGCCGTAGCTGCGGTCGTAATCGACGCCCGGCACCGCGTACGGCATCGTGCCCGGGATCGACTGCGCCTGCGCGAAAGCCTCTTCGGCGGACTTCTCGAACTCGCGATCCCAGGTCAGCCGCGCATAGGGCTGCACGCTGTCGTTGATCGTGTAGCTGGCCTGCCAACCCAGGCTGCCGATCAGCGAGTCGAAGCTCTGCTCCGGATAAGCCAGCGAGGTCGACAGCGTGGGGTCGCGTTCGGCGAAGCCGTCGATGTCGATCTGCTGCGACAGCACCGACAGCACCGGGCCATGGCGCAAGGCGCCCTGCACGAAATCCCAGCCGGCATTGACGCCGACGCTGAGGTTGTTGCCATCGGTCGAGCACTGATGCGTACGCGTCGCCGGGCCGAGTTGCACCTCGCGGTCGGTATCGAAGCCGAGCTGGCTGTAGCTCACCTGGCCATTGACCCAGGCGTTGTCGCCGTACCAGCCGATGAAGCCGCCGAGGGTCGCGTCGGACTGGTCGAAGTCGCCGCGACGATGGCCCCAGTCGATGCTCTGCCGGCCGTAGCCGCCGAACGCGCCGTACACCAGGTTGCCACTGGCCCAGTCGACGCCGAAGGCGAGGCTCGGGCCGGAACCGTCGTAGCCGTTGCCCGCGTCATAACGCTGGAAATCGCCACGCAGGTCGGCCCACCAGCGCATGCCGTCGCAGGCCGGCTTGCCACCAAGATGCGCGCCGACGCGATCCGCGCGCGCGCGGCCGACCGTCGCCTCGGAATGCGGCAACACCGCGACCTGGCCCGGCGCTTCCAGCACCGAGATCGCGTACTGCGCCAGCAACCGGTGCGCGGCGGTGCTCGGATGCACGCCATCGGCGAAGGCATAGGTTTCCGCGGCGGTGGGATCGACGAAATCGGCCGGGTTGCAACCCAGCGAGGCGGCCGTGCCGCAGGCCGGCATGGTCACGTTGCTCAAGCCGTAGGTCGCCGCATCGGCGCTGATTTCACGGATGAAATGGAAGGTGTCGAGCGGAATCACCCGCAGCCCCGCCGCTTGCAGGCCACCGAACAATGTCGCGTTGTATCCCGCCACCAGCTGGGTAATGCCGGCCGAGCCGGCCGGTCCCTGTGACAGACCGAACGGGGTCAGACCGACATCGGGCAGCGTCGGCACCAGCACGTAACGCGCGCCGGCAGTCTCGAGCGTGGCCACCAGTCCGACCTGCGCACCGGCGGCGCCGAGGAACTGCGCCTGCGTGGTCAAACCATTGAGATGGAAGAACAGATCGTTGGCGCCGCCCCACACGGTGAACAGCGCATCCGGATCGGCATGGCCGCCGTTGGCGGCGAGGTAGGCACCGATCTGGGTGGTCAGCGACGGCCCGAACTGGGTCGGCGGCGTCGGCGGAAACCCCGGACCCGGCGAGATGGTCGCACCACCTGCCGCGAAGTTGTCGCCGCCAGCGTCCACCACGCCGGTCGAGGTCAGCTGCCAGGCCGGCGTGGCGTTGGTGCCGTAGTAGTCGGCGAGGAATTCGGCCCAGACCAGGCCCGGATTGGTGGTGAAGCGGGCGACCGTCGCCGCGGAGGGGCCGAACTGTGCCACCAGCACCGGCTGGTAGAAACCGGAGTCGGTCAGGCTGTCGCCGAAGAACACCGTCTGCGAGAACGTGTCCTGCGCGAATGCGGGCGCCGCGGCCACGGCCAGCGCCGCGGCAAGAACGAAACGGAGGGGCGGGGAAAACGACGTCATGCAACTCTCCCGTGGGCGTTCGGTCCGGCCGCGTGGATACGCCTCCGGATGGTGCCGCATCGTTTCATGAACACTCCCTGTGGCTCAAGTGGCAATGTGCCTGCTGCACGGCCACGGCCGAACAGGGAAAATATGGACATGGACATCCGTTTGAATGGCGCACCCCGCACGTTCCAATCCGGCTGCAGCGTGGCGCAGCTGCTGGCCGACGCAGGTCTCCACGAGCGTCGGGTGGCGGTCGAAGTCAACGGTGAGATCGTGCCGCGCAGCAGGCATGCATCGCTTGTGCTGCACGAAGGCGACCAGGTCGAGATCGTGCACGCGCTCGGCGGTGGCTGAGGCTGCTCGGCGGTGTCACGATGAAGCGCCGTCCACGAGGCGACTGGCAGCCGGAATCGGCTCAAAAAGACCGCGCGATGCGAACCATCTGCGGTAGGGGAACCCGGCCATCCTGCAGCGGTTGGGGTACCCGCCGGGATCCGTGGCTTTGCGACCCCGGCTCGCGCCGGGTGTGCGTTTGGCGTACCGCACGATGGGGCGCATCGCGCGTGAGGTGCGTATCCGTCGGGCGGTCAGGGGTAGTCCGCCGGACAAAGACACGTCCACTCAACGCACATGACGCAACGGCGTCGGAGCAGCGGACAGGCAGTGGATGAATTCCGCGTTGAACTGATCGCCGGTCGCCCCTGCCCGACCAGTGGCGCTGGTAACATTCGCCGATGACGCACGACACTCATTCTCCCGTCCACGACGATGTCCTGTTCATCGCCGGCAAGCCCTACCGCTCGCGCCTGCTGACCGGTACCGGCAAGTTCAAGGACCTGGACGAGACACGCCGGGCGACCGAGGCCGCGGGGGCGCAGATCGTCACCGTGGCGATCCGCCGGACGAACATCGGCCAGAATCCCGGCGAACCCAACCTGCTCGACGTCCTGCCACCCGACAAGTACACCATCCTGCCCAACACCGCCGGCTGCTACACCGCCGACGACGCAGTCCGTACCTGCCGCCTGGCGCGCGAACTGCTGGACGGTCATCGGCTGGTGAAGCTGGAGGTGCTCGGCGACCCGCGCACGCTGTTCCCCGATGTCGTGCAGACGCTGGCCGCGGCCGAGACGCTGGTGAAGGACGGCTTCGACGTGATGGTCTACACCAGCGACGACCCGATCCTGTGCAAGCGCCTGGAGGAGATCGGCTGCGTCGCTGTGATGCCGCTGGCCGCGCCGATCGGCTCGGGCCTCGGCATCCAGAACCGCTACAACCTGCTCGAGATCGTCGAGAACGCGAAGGTGCCGATCATCGTCGATGCCGGCGTCGGCACCGCGTCGGACGCCGCGATCGCGATGGAACTCGGCTGCGATGGCGTGCTGATGAACACCGCGATCGCCGGCGCGAGGGATCCGGTACGCATGGCGCGGGCGATGAAGCTGGCAGTCGAAGCCGGCCGCGATGCCTTCCTCGCCGGGCGGATCCCACGCAAACGCTATGCGAGCGCTTCCTCGCCGGTCGACGGCCTGATCGGCTGATGGCCGATCAACATCGCAAGGGCGTCGGGCCGTGGCCCGATCCCGTCGCCAGGAAGCCCTTCACCGTCGAGGAAGGCCAGCGCCGCATCCGCAGCTTCGTGCTGCGCCAGGGCCGCTTCACGCCGGCGCAGCAGCGCGCGTTCGGCGAACTGTGGCCGCGTTACGGCCTCGACTACACCGCTGGTGACGGCCGCGGTCGCCCGCGCGACTTCGACGCCGCGTTCGGTCGCAGCGCGAAGCGTGTGCTCGAGATCGGCTTCGGCAATGGCGAGGCGCTGCGCTTCGCCGCGCAGCACGACCACGCGCGCGACCTGATCGGCATCGAGGTGCACGCGCCCGGCGTCGGCCGCCTGCTCAATGCGCTCGCCGCAGACCAGGCGCGCAACGTGCGCCTCTACCACCACGACGCGGTGGAAGTGCTGCAGCACGAGATCGCCGACGCCAGCCTCGACGAAGTCCGCATCTACTTCCCCGATCCCTGGCACAAGAAGCGCCACCACAAGCGCCGCCTCGTGCAACCGGAGCTGGTGGCGCTGCTGGTGCGCAAACTGGCGGTCGATGGCCGCTTGCACCTCGCCACCGATTGGCACGACTATGCCGAGCAGATGTGGGACGTGCTCGATGCGACACCGGGCCTGCGCAATCGCGCCGGTCCGCGCGGGCATGTGCCGCGGCCGCCGTGGCGCCCGCAGACGCATTTCGAGACCCTCGGCCAGAAGCTCGGCCACGGCGTCTGGGACCTGTTGTACGACCGCTGCTGAAGCAGAACGAGGATTCGTCGAAGCCGCATGGACACCGCGCTGACGCTCACCACCGACATGAAGCTCGTGCTCGGGCTGGTGGGCTTCACGATGGTGATGTTCCTGTTCGAGCGCATCCGCGCCGACGTGGTTGCCCTGGTCGTGCTGGTGCTGCTCGGCCTGACCGGGCTGGTGGCGCCGGAGGATCTGTTCGGCGGCTTCTCCGGCAACGCGGTGATAAGCGTGATCGCGACCATGATCCTCGGCGCGGGGCTCGACCGCACCGGCGCGCTCAACCGGCTCGCCGGCTGGCTGCTGCGGCGCGCGCACGGCGTCGAGCAGCGCCTGCTGCTGCTGACCACGGCGGTCGCCGGCCTCAATTCCTCGATCATGCAGAACCCCTCGGTGATGGCGCTGTACCTGCCGGTGGTCTCGCGGCTGTCGTCCCGCACCGGCCTGAGCCTGTCGCGGTTGCTGCTGCCGCTGGCGGCGGCGATCGTGATGGGCGGCGGCCTGACCATGGTCGGCAACTCGCCGCTGATCCTGCTCAACGACCTGCTGATCTCGGCCAATGGCAACCTGCCCTCCGGCGTGGCCACGCTGGAGCCGCTGAAGATGTTCGCGCCGCTGCCGATCGGCTTGGCGCTGCTGGCGGCATCGCTGCTGTATTTCCGTTTCTTCGGCGACAAGCTGCTGCGCGACGACGACCATGACCAAGGCGTGACCCCGGCGCGCACGCAAAGCTACTTCGCCAAGACCTACGGCATCGAGGGCGACGTGTTCGAGCTCACCGTCAGCGCCGACAGCCCGCTGGTCGGCATGTCGCTGGGCGAGGCCGAGGCACTGCACGGCGCCCCGCTGCTGCTGGCGCTCAAGACCGGCAACGAATCGCGACTGGCGCCGCCGGCCGACGCGCGCATCTGGGTCGGCAGCGTGCTCGGCGCGATGGGCAAGAAGCAGCAGGTCGCCGACTTCGCTCAAAACCAGTTCCTGCGCCTGTCCACCCGGCTGCGCGAATTCGGCGACCTGTTCAATCCCAGCCGCGCCGGCATTTCCGAGGCGGTGGTGCCACCGAACTCGAGCTTCATCGGCAAGACCTCCGCCG
>JBDSFV010000104.1:0-13234 GCA_039919355.1 Luteimonas sp.
TGTTCAACCGCTTCCAGATCGAATCGCAGATCGAGAACGCCTACGAGCGCAACGTGCGCCTGCCCTCGGGCGGCGCGCTGGTGATCGACCAGACCGAGGCGCTGACCGCGATCGACGTCAACTCGGCACGCGCCACCAAGGGCGGCGACATCGAGGAGACCGCGTTCAACACGAACCTGGAAGCCGCTGAGGAAGTCGCGCGCCAGATGCGTCTGCGTGATCTCGGTGGGCTGGTGGTGATCGACTTCATCGACATGTCGTCGAACCGCAACCAGCTCGAGGTCGAGAACCGCCTGCAGAACGCGCTCAAGTTCGACCGCGCGCGTGTGCAGCTCGGCCGCATCTCCAAGTTCGGCCTGCTGGAGATGTCGCGCCAGCGGCTGCGTCCGTCGCTGGGCGAATCCAGCCAGTTGGTATGCCCGCGCTGCGAAGGCCACGGCCGCATGCGCAGCATCGAGTCTCTGTCGCTGTCGATCCTGCGCGTGGCCGAGGAGCACGCGATGAAGGAGAACACCGGCCAGGTGCTGGTGCAGGTGCCGACCGAGATCGCCAATTTCCTGCTCAACGAGAAGCGCCGTGCGCTGGCCGAGATCGAACAGCGCCACGACGCGCCGATCGTGATAGTCGCAGACGAGCAGCTGGACACTCCGCACTACGAAGTCACCCGCATCCGCGAAAACGAGCTCGGCGAGGAGTCCTCGCGGCCGAGCTACCAGCGCGGTACCCCGCGCAAGCTCGCCACGATCGCGCTGACCAAGGCCAACCTCAACGTGCCGGCGGCGCCGGCCGTGACCAACGTCAAACCGGAGCAACCGGCGCCGATCCGCGAGCCGCGCGAGGAGCAACCGGTGGCCGCACTGGGTCCGGTTGCCGCTGCGCCGAGCCTTTCGGTCGGCGTGGTCGAGCGCATCCTGCGCTTCTTCCGCGGGATCCAGGGCGCGCCAGTCACCATGCCAGTTCCGGCGGCGCGGCCGCAGGAAGGCCGCGGTCGCAATGACCGCAACACGCAGCGTCGCGACGGTCGTAGCGGCGGCAAGCCCGGTCGCGATGGCCAACGCCGCGACGAGCAGCGCCGCAACCTGCCGCAGGCGAACGCGCAGCAACAGAAGCCGCAGGACAAGCCTCGCAGCGAGCAGCCGCAAAAGCAGCAGAAGCAACCGCAGCAGAAGCAGGGCGAACCGAAACAGCAGCAGGCAAGGCCGCAGGAGGACAACCGCCTGGTGAATGTACAGCCCAGGGCGCCGCGTCCGCCGCGTAACGAGACGGACGCGACCGAAGCCAAGCCGCAAATCGCGGTCGTGGAAACAATCAAGCCGGTCAGCAACCCTGCACTTGAAGCCGCCGCCCTGTTGTCGGGTACCGCCGCACCGCAGGCCGACGACAACTTCGAGACCATTGCCAATACCGATCCCGCTGCGACCGCCGCTGAAACCGACCACGAGGTTGCGGGTGAAGGCAGCGGCCGTCGCCGCCGCGGCCGCCGGGGCGGTCGTCGTCGTCGTCGCGGAGGCGCCGAGGGCGGCGCCACTGCCGAAGGCGCGCAGGATCAGGATGAGGCGCTGGCGAGCGATGTCGCCGCAGCGCAGCGCTCGCAGCCTGAGTTCGATTTCGAAGACGAGGAGCCCGCCGTCGCCAATGCCGCCGAGGGTCGCCTCTCCTCGATTCCCAGCGAAACCCTGAGGGCACCGACGGCCAACGCAGCCGCAGCCGCAGCGGCCATCAGCGCTGATGACAGCGTGGCGGCCATCGAACCGGCAACGAGCGAGGCGCCGGTAGCCGTCGCTGCCATCGAAAGCACGCCGGCTGTACGCGAATCCGTCGTCGCCGCGATCGAGCCACAAACCGCAGCCGATCCCCCCTTCTCGCTCGAATCGGCCGCGTCCGCAGTCGTCGAAACTGCGGCTGTCGGCGTGCCGGAGACTATCGCGGCCACGGACGAATCGCCAGCGGCCCCGGGCCTGTTCGATGCCCTGACGACGGCAACGCCGCTGCTCGCGGACCCTGCGGAAGCCGCGGCCAACGCGGTCGCGCAGCACGACGAGGAAGAGGAAGCCGAACGCGGCGACAACGAACGCAGCACCTGACGTGCCCTACCCGCGCAGGCGCCTCACAGCGCGTGCGCGGGATCGGCCAGCCCGTACTGGCCGGCCAATCGCGCCAGTGCGATGCTGTCGTGGATGGCGAGCTTCTCGAACAGCCGCGTCTTGTGGGTGTTGACGGTCTTCGCGCTCAGGCTCAGGCGGCGGGCGATGTCTTCCTGGCGCAAGCCCTGGGTCAGCAACATCGCCACCTCCAGTTCGCGTGGCGACAGCGCATCGAACGGCGAGCCGTCGCCGCTGATGCCCGACAGCGCAAGGTTCTGCGCGATGCTGCTGGCGAGGTAGCGCTTGCCGCGGGCGACATCGCGCACCGCGCGCAGCAGTTCGCTGGCGTCGCCGCCCTTGCCGACATAGCCTGACGCACCGACCTCGAGCAGGCGCTTGGGCATCGGTCCGTCCTCCAGCACCGACACCACGATCACGCGGGTACCGTGGTCGCCCTTGACGATGCGTTCGGTCACTTCCAGTCCGCTCACACCCGGAAGGTGCAGGTCGCACAGCACGACGTCGGGTTTGAGCTTGCGGATCTGCGGCAGCGCGTCCTCGCCGCATTCGGCCTCGCCGACGACCTCGATGTCGGTCTCGCCGGCCAGGATCATGCGCATACCGGCGCGCACCAACGCGTGGTCGTCGACCACGAAGACGCGGATCGTCATTCCCCACCACCCCTGATTGATTTCCCCGCGCCGAGCCTACGTCGGCAGGTGCATATCCTGCAAGTCCGCGAGCAGGGCCCGGCCCGTCCGCTAGAATGACCTCATCCGGAGAGGTGGCCGAGCGGTTTAAGGCAGCGGTCTTGAAAACCGCCAAAGGCGAAAGCCTTTCGTGGGTTCGAATCCCACCCTCTCCGCCAGACAGCCAGGCGATGCTGGAACCCTGACTCCCACCGACCGGTCCTCCATGCCCGCATACCACGACACGATGCGTACGTCGCTGCTGCTGTTCTCGGCGGTAATCGTGGCCGCCCTCGTCGGGTGTGCCCATCAGGACATCGCCTCCTTACCCGAGGCCAGCCACTGGCAGCAGGCGCGGCAAGTGGTGCTGGTCACCATCCCCGACTGGAACGCGGACCGCGGTACGCTGCAGATGTACGAACGTTCCGGCGCCCACTGGCGCGCGGCCGGTCGCCCACAGCCGGTGATGATCGGCCGCGCGGGTGCGGCCTGGGGCCTGGGCCTGCATTCGTCGCGGCAGCCGGGGCCGATCAAGCGCGAGGGCGACGGGCGCAGCCCCGCCGGCGTGTTCGAGATCGGTAGTGCATTCGGCTACGCGCCCACGGCCGTGACTGCGCTGCCCTACGACGCGATGCAGGCATCGCATTACTGCGTCGACGTCAGCGACTCGCCGCTGTACAACCGCATCGTCGACGCGCGCATCGTCGGCGTGGATGCCGTCGCCGGTTCCACCGAGCCGATGCGGCGCGACCTGCATGCCGATGGCGACCAGCGTTACCGGCTCGGCTTCGTGATCGAACACAACGTCGAAGCGCGGTCGATGGCCGGCAGCTGCATTTTCGCGCACCTGTGGAAATCGCCCTCCGATGCGACGACCGGATGCACCGCGATGGGCGAGACCACGATGGACGGACTGCTGACGTGGTTGCGGCCCGACCAGCATCCGGTCTTCGTCTTGCTGCCGGCAGACGAGTACACGCGCCTGCACGCCGCCTGGGGGCTGCCGACCGTCGAGGCGCAGCCATGACGCTCACCCCGCGCGTGTTGCTGGGACTGGATTCCCTACGTGTTCGCGACCATCGGTAACGTCACCGCGGACCTGAGCGCCGCCAGTGTGGTCGCCAGATAATCGAAAAAAGGCGGCGCAACGCGGTCCGGGGGCGACTTCCCTGCCCGAGCCAATTCCTCGCTACCTGCTTACCGACTCTCGAAGTCATCCCTGACCGCGCGACCACCCTGCCCGCTCACGCCGGAAAACCGTCGTTTGCGCAAGCGAGAAGGTCATGGCAGCAGGTTGCCAACTCCAGGTATCGATCGCGACTTCGGGCTGCGCGACGCGGATCACGTTGAAAGCGTTCGACTCGCCGCGCCCCCGCGTCGAGGTGGCCGTGCCCGCCTGCACCACCAGCGCCGAGAATCCATCGATCCGATAGCGCGCCGCCGTGCTGCTCGCATGGGTCTGGTGCATGTGCCCGGACAGGAACAGGTCGACACCGCACCCGGCAAACGCCTGCATCGCCATCCTCGCGCGGCCGACGAGGTCGCCCTCGTCGCCTTGCGTCGGCAGGTCGAACGGATGGTGGGTGACCACGATGCGCTGGATGGAGGCATCCAGCCTCGAAAAACGCGTCGCGGCGAGCGCGACCTGTTCCTCGTTGATGCGCCCGCCCTTGAATGTCAGCGAGCGCGCGGTGTTGAGGCCGATGATTGCGATCTCGTCGTCGCGATAGAACGGCACGAGTTCTGGCGTGACATGGCGACGGAACCGCGCCAGCGGCGCGGCGAAACGGCGGACGATGTCGTAGAACGGCACGTCGTGGTTGCCGGGCACCACGATCTGCGGCGTCGGCAACCGGTCGAGGAAGGCACGCGCCTCTCGAAACTGATTGCTGCGCGCACGCTGGGTCAGATCGCCTGACACTGCCACGACGTCCGGGCGCGCGGCGACGACGGCCGCGGCCAGCGGGTCGAGCAAGGCGGGATCGACGCGGCCGAAATGGAGGTCGGACAGATGGACGATGGTGCGCATCAGGTGCCCGCTCCCGCCGCCGGCGATTCATCGAGCGGCTCCTCGTCCGGCGGCGCCAGCACGCGCAATGCCCTGGGCCGCACGCGGTAGCGGACAGGCGTTGCGGTGCTCGTGACTTCACCATCCGTAGCGATTTCAAGACGCTCCTGCGGCGCCTCCACCCGGAATTCCGTAGCGTCGAACGCATCGAAATCGTGCGTCTGCGAGGTGCGGCCGAAGAGCGCGCGGATGCCAAGCCAGAGGAAACCGATCGCGGTCTTGGGCCGTAGCACGTACAGCGACAGCACGCCCTCGTCCAGGCAGGCGCGCTTGCCGATGCCGAAGCCTTCGTGCACGTAGCGGTTGTTGCCGACGAAGATGAAGGGCGTTCGTCGCTGCAGTTCCTCGCCCGCGCCGCAGATTACCGCGTTGAAGGTGTCGGGGTCGCGCAGCGCGCGCAATGTCGCCCGGGCCAGCGCGGGCCACTTGCCGAGGCCGAGGCGTTTCTGCGCACGATCGCGGTCGATGACGATCGTCGGATACAGGCCCATGCTGGAATTGTTGAGGAAGACCCGGCCGTTGACTTCGCCGGCGTCCACCGCGATGCAGTGCCCCTGGGCGATGATGCGCACCGCATCGCCGAGTTCGACCGGAATGCCGAGATCCCTGGCGAAGTGGTTGAGCGTGCCCAAAGGAAGGACGCCGAGCCTGGTGTCGCTGTCGAGCAGCTGCGCCGCGACCGCGTTGATCGTGCCGTCACCCCCACCGGCGACCACCAGCGAAGCGCCAGCCGCCTTCAGGCGTTCGACGGTGTCGGCGATGTCCTGCCCCGGCTGCAGCACGATGATGTCGATGTGCAGGGACTGCGCGCGGAAGGCTGCAGTCAGTTCCTCAATGCTGTCGCCGACGCCCTTTGCGCCAGAGTTCGCATTGACGATCACCGGAATCGCGGTGGCCATATGATGTCCCGCTTCTGGAGTCAGCAAGCCTAGACCGCCGGCCAGAGGACGCTGCGTGATGGCGGTTCGCTACTTCACTGCGGTCTGTTTCGGCAGCTTGGACGGCTTGGCTGCGTGATCGGGACAGTCCTGGCAATCCAGTCGCGCCGCATCCAGCAGCGAAGGCATCTTCTCCGCCAGGAAATCGATGAACACCCGCACCGCCGGCAACATGCCCCGGCGCGAGGCGAACACGGCGTGGAAGATGCCTTGCGGCAATCGCCACTGCGGCAGCACCACTTCCAGCGTGCCGTCGCGGACCTGCTGCGCACACAACGTCTCCGGCAACAGGGTGATGCCGACGCCCTGCTCGGCAAGCGAGCGCAGCATCGGAAAATCGAACCCGGAAACGCGTGGCTTCAGCTCGACCCGACGCACTTCGCCATCGGGTCCGTGCAGTTCCCAGCGCTGACGTACTTCGTCCTCGCTGATGCTGAGGGTGACGTGCTGCGCCAGTTCGTTGGGATCGCCCGGCCGGCCCATCCGGTCGAGGTAGTTCGGACTGGCGACCAGCAATTCCTGGATCTGGCCGAAGCTGCGCATCACCAGGCTGCCGTCGTCGTCGAGTTTCGAGCGCACGCGCATGGCGATGTCGAAGCCTTCGTTGATCAGGTCGACGCGGCGATTGCTGACATGCAACTGCAGGCGCACCTGCGGATAGCGCGCCAGGAATTCCGGCAGCAGCATCGGGATCTGCTGCTGCGCCAGCCCGACCGGAATGCTGACGCGGACAACGCCGCGCGGCTCGGCGGTGAGGCGATCCACCACCTCCCGCGCGGCCTGTGCTTCGGCCAGCATGGTCTGCGCATGGCGATAGACGCTATTGCCGACGTCGGTGACCGCGAAGCGACGGGTAGAACGCTGCAGCAGGCGCACGCCAAGGTCGGCCTCGAGCTGGGTGATGCGCCGGCTCAGCCGCGACTTGGGGATGCCAAGCGCGCGTTCCGCTGCGGCGAAGCCACCGTGATCGACCACTATCGCGAAGTAGTAGAGATCGTTGAGGTCCTGCATCGTCGCCTCGACAGCCAGAGTTCCATATTCAGAACGATATGTGGCATTTGACTATCTTTATCCTAGATAAGCAACAATCTAAGGTGTGCCTTGTCGCGGCGACCCGCCGCATCCAGACCGGGGCTAATCCATGAAACTGTTGCATGTCGATTCCAGCATTCTCGGCCAGAACTCTGCCAGCCGCGAGCTCAGCGCGGCGATCGTCGCACGCTGGCAGGACGCAGTGCCTGGCCTGCAGGTCACCTATCGCGACCTCGACGCCGCACCGCTGCCGCACCTGAGCGGCGGTTCGCTCGCCAAGCTCGATGCGACCGAAACCGTCGAAGCCGAGCGTGCGCTGCAGGAATTCCTTGATGCCGACGTGGTCGTGGTCGGCGCGCCGATGTACAACTTCGGCATTGCCTCGACACTGAAGGCATGGATCGACCGCCTCGCGGTGGTCGGCAAGACCTTCCACTACAACGAAACCGGGCCGCAGGGCCTGGCCGGTGGCAAGCAGTTGATCCTCGCCAGCAGCCGCGGCGGCTTCCACCAGGGCAGCGGCGCCGATTTCCAGGAACCGTACCTGCGCTATCTGTTCGGCTTCTTCGGCATCACCGATGTCGAGATCGTCCGCGCCGAGGGCCTGGCGGTGTCACCGCAGCACCGGACCGATGGCCTGGCGGTCGCCCACGCTTCGATTCGGACACCGTTGGCCGAAGCGGCGTAAGCCATCGGCAAGCTAAAAGAAAGGCCCGCGCGAGCGGGCCTTTTGCATGGTCATCGCCGCAGGATCAGGCGATCAGTTCGGCGCCGGCCATGTACGGACGCAACACCTCGGGCACCGTGATCGAACCGTCGGCGTTCTGGTAGTTCTCCATCACCGCGATCAGCGCGCGTCCGACCGCAACGCCGGACCCGTTGAGCGTATGCACCAGTTCCGGCTTGCCGGTGGCCGGATTGCGCCAGCGCGCCTGCATCCGCCGCGCCTGGAAATCGCCGCAGTTGGAACACGAGGAAATCTCGCGGTAAGTGTCCTGTGATGGCAGCCAGACTTCCAGATCGAAGGTCTTGACCGCGGCGAAGCCCATGTCGCCGGTGCACAGCAGCACGCGTCGGTATGACAGGCCGAGCTTCTCCAGCACGACTTCGGCACTGCGGGTCATGCGTTCGTGCTCGGCATCGCTCTCGTCGGGGCGGGTGATGCTGACCAGTTCGACCTTTTC
Source organism: Luteimonas sp. (assembly GCA_039919355.1). Classification (GTDB taxonomy): domain Bacteria; phylum Pseudomonadota; class Gammaproteobacteria; order Xanthomonadales; family Xanthomonadaceae; genus Cognatiluteimonas. Next base: position 7,996 of record JBDSFV010000104.1, read on the forward strand.
GAACTGGTGCTGGCGGATCATGCCGCGGGTGTCGCGGCCGTGGCTGCCGGCCTCGGCGCGGAAGCACATCGAGTGCGCGGTCATGCGCAGCGGCAGCGTGGCGCCGTCGAGGATCTCGTCACGGACGATGTTGGTCAGCGGGACTTCCGAGGTCGGGATGAGGTAGCGTTTGCCGGCCGATGCGCCTTCGCCCACTTTGGTCGCGAACAAGTCCTCCTCGAACTTCGGCAGTTGCCCCGTCCCGCGCATTGACTCGGCATTGACAAGCAGCGGCACATTGGTTTCTTCGTAACCGTGCTCGCCGGTATGCAGGTCGAGCATGAATTGCGCCAGCGCCCGGTGCAGTCGCGCCAACGGCCCGCGCAGCACGGTGAAGCGCGCGCCGGACAGCTTCGCGGCGACATCGCCGTCGAGCCAGCCGTTGCGTGCGCCCAGTTCGACGTGGTCCTTGACCGTGAACTCGAACGCACGCGGCGTGCCCCAGCGGTGCTGTTCCACGTTGCTGCTTTCGTCATCGCCCAGCGGTACCGACGCGTCCGGCAGGTTGGGAATGCCGAGCGCGAGCGCTTCGATCTGGGCACGAATTGCATCCAGCCGCGCCTCGCTGGCCTTGAGTTCATCGCCGAAGCCGGTGACCTCGGCCATCAGCGCCGAGACGTCCTCGCCTTTCGTCTTGTCCTGGCCGATCGCCTTCGAGCGCGTGTTGCGCAGGTTCTGCAGCTCCTGGGTACGCACCTGCAGTTGCTTGCGCTCGGACTCCAGCGCTTCCAGTGCCGGAACGTCGAGGTCGAAGCCGCGGGTACGCAGTCGTTCGGCAAGTTCAGCAGGCTGGGTGCGGAGCAGGACGGGATCGAGCATGGCAAACCATCGACAGGCGGAAACTGAATTATCGCGTGTTTGTGCGAGGTGGTGCCGCAAGACCCCCGCGATGGCGTGCCAGAATGCGGACAGGCCCGTTCCGGAACCGCCGATGTCCACGCCCGCCCCACGCAACGACGGCCCCACCCGCCTGGCAAGTTGGCGCCCCTCGCGCCGCGTCCTGCTGCTCGCCGGCATTGCCTTCGCGATCGGGTTGCTGCTGTTCCTGCTGCTGTGGTGGAGCGACCGCGACAACGATTTCTATCGTGCCGGGGACGAGTCGCAGACCGCCGAAGGCCAGCAGTTCGAGCCATTGCCCGCTCCGCTGCCGGCCGATGAATCCAGCGCCAGCGGCATGCGCGAATCGGACAACGACGCCGCCGGATCAGGGCCGAGAATTGTCGAAACTTCGCCCGCGCCCGTGGCACCCCCGCTTCCGCCTGCGCCGCCGTCGCCACCGGACGACATCGCGCTGGCACCCGGCAGCACCCCGGTGCCGATCGAATCGCCGGCTCCGCGCTATCCGCGCGACGCCTTGCGCCATGGTGAGTCCGGAACGGTGCTGCTGCGCGTGCACGTGGGTCCGGACGGCGTGCCGTACGCGGTCGACCTGGTGCAGAGCAGCCGTTCGCGTTCGCTGGACCGCGCGGCCAGCGATGCGGTCAAACGCTGGCGCTTCCGACCTGCACAACGCGACGGCCAACCGGTTGCCGGCGAGGTGCAGGTGCCAATCTCGTTCAACGCCGATCGCTGACCGGCTCCGCATCCGGTCATGACATGGCCTGAACAACCCCTGTGCAACCCTCGCTGCGTCATCCGCTGCCGAGGAATTCCCATGTCCGACCCGATGAATCGTCCGCCCGAAGAACCGGTAGCCGACACGCCGCCGCGCAAGGGCGCCAATCCGCTGCTGTGGCTGCTGGTGCTGGTCGCGCTGCTCGCGTTCGGCTGGTATTTCTACAACCGCCGCGCCAGCGAGGCGACGCAACCCATGGGCACGCCCGCCACGGGTACGACTGCCATCACCACGCCGCCGGAACAACGCGCTGTTGAACGGCCCCGGCCACAACAGTCGCCCCCGTCCGAACGGGCAAAACCCGCTCGCCAGGCGATGGCCGACCGCGATCCGACACCGATCGCGCGCGTGCAGCCAGCCTATCCGCCCGAAGCGCTGCGTGTCCGCGAGGAAGGTAGCGTGCTGGTCCGTGCCACGATCGATGCCGGTGGTGCACCGACGAACGTGGAAATCGCCCGCCGCAGCGGCTCGCGCGAGCTGGATCGCGCTGCGCTTGACGCCGTGCGCCAGTGGCGCTTCCAGCCGGCGATCAAGAGCGGCAAGGCCGTGACAGCAACGGTCGAGGTACCGATCGAGTTCAAGCTCGACCAGCAGTAGCGGATGTCAACCTGCGCGCAGGCCGAAGCCGGCCTGCCGCGCAAGCGTGTCAAAGCCGGGGAAGGAAGTCGCCACGTTGGCGACGTCGCCGATGCGCACCTCGCCGGCGGCGCATTGCGCAGCAATGGCGAACGCCATCGCCACACGGTGGTCGCCATGGCTGTCAACGGCGCCACCATGCAACCGGCCGCCGTGGATCGTAGCGCCATCGGGAGCTTCATCGACACGTATGCCAAGCGCGCGCAAGCCCGCGGCCATCGTCGCGATGCGATCGGATTCCTTGACCCGCAGTTCGGCAGCGCCGCGGATCGTGGTCTTGCCCGTCGCGCAGGCAGCAGCGACGAACAACGCCGGGAACTCGTCGATCATGTCGGCGACGTATTCGACTGGAACATCGATGCCGCGCAGCGATGCATGCCGCACGACCAGATCGGTGACCGCTTCGCTACCCTGCTCGCCGGCATTCTCTCCGGCGACATCCGCGCCCATCGCCCGCAGCACATGCAGCAGGCCGGTGCGTCGCGGATCGATGCCGACGCGCTGCAGGCGCAGCGCCGAGCCCGGCACCAGCGTGGCGGCGACCAGGAAGAATGCAGCTGAGGAAAAATCCGCCGGCACCACGACATCGGTCGCCCTCAAGCGATGGCCGCCGGATAGCGTCGCTTCGCCGGGGCGGAACGCGATTGGGCATCCGAATGCCTCCAGCATGCGCTCGCTGTAATCGCGGGTCGGATGCGGTTCGCGGATGCGGGTTTCGCCGTCCGCATACAGACCTGCAAGCAGCAACGCCGATTTCACCTGGGCACTGGCGACCGGCAAGTCGTAGTCGATCCCGCGCAGCCGTTGCCGGCCCGTGATACGCAACGGTGGCAGGCCGTTGCAGGACTCGATGGAGGCTCCCATCAGTGTCAGCGGTTCGATCACACGCTGCATCGGCCGCTTCGACAATGAATCGTCACCGACAAGTTCGCTGTCGAACCCCTGCCCCGCAAGCAGGCCTGCAAGCAATCGCATCGCGGTGCCGGCATTGCCACAATCCAGTGGCGCATCAGGTGCCCGCAAACCATCGATGCCGACACCATGGACGAGTCGCACGCCTGTCCCTGGCGTGTCGATGCGTACGCCAAGTTGCCGGAATACCGCAGCGGTGGCGCGGGTATCGTCACCCTCGAGGAAGCCCTCGATCCGCGATACGCCATCGGCGATCGATGCAAGCATGATCGCGCGGTGCGAGACGGATTTGTCGCCGGGAACTTCGACATTGCCCAGCAACGGCGCGCCGGCCGATGCAATCCAGTCGCGCCGATCGCCGGTCATCCGTGGCGCTGCTGGAAGGTGCGCATGAAATCGGCCAGCGCCTGCACGCCAGCCTCAGGCATCGCGTTGTAGATCGAGGCGCGCATGCCGCCGAGCGCGCGGTGGCCCTTGAGCGAGATCAGGCCGGCGGCCTTCGATTCGTCGAGGAAGGCCTGGTCCAGCGCCGCGTCGTGCAGGAAGAACGGCACGTTCATGCGCGAGCGCACGGCCCGGTCGACCTCGTTGCGGTAGAAGCCATCGGAGTCGTCGATCGTGGCATACAACAGCGTTGACTTGCGCGCGTTGCGACGCACGAATTCGACGACACCGCCTTCGGCCAGCATCCACTTCACCGTCAGCCCGAGCATGTACCAGTTCCAGGTCGGCGGTGTGTTGAGCATCGACCCGGACTTGGCGTGCGAGCGGTAGTCGAGGATATCGGCGCGTGGCTGGCCGGCGCGCTCGAGCAGGTCGGGGCGCACGATCACCACGTTGATGCCGACCGGACCCAGGTTTTTCTGCGCGCCGCCGTAAACCAGGCCGAACCTGGTGATCTCGAGCGGCTCGGAGGCGATGCAGGAACTGAAATCGGCGAACAGCGGCACGTCGCCGGTGTCCGGAATCTGGCGGAACTCGACGCCGTGGATCGTCTCGTTGGCGGTGATGTGGACATAGGCCGCGCCAGCCGTGAGTTGCCAGGTATCCCGCGCAGGAATGCCGCGGAAGCCCTCGGCCTCGCTGCTGGCGGCGACATGGGTGGCGACGTACGGCTTGGCCTGCTTGATCGCGGTCTTGCCCCAGTGGCCGGTCAGAATGTAATCGGCCGTCTGCCCCGGCGCGGCAAAATTGAGCGCGAGCAACGCTTGCTGCGTGGTCGCGCCGCCGGCAAGGAACAGCACCGCATAGTCATCGGGGATCGACAGCAGGGTGCGCAGGTCGGCCTCGGCTTCGGCCGCGACCTGCATGAACTCCGGGCCGCGATGGCTGAGTTCGACGATCGACGCACCGGCGCCGTGCCAGTCGAGCATTTCGCCCTGGGCCTGGCGCAGCACCGCTTCGGGCAGGGTCGCCGGGCCGGCGCTGAAATTGTATGCACGCGACATCTGGGCATCCTTCGCTGGGCCGTCAATGGGCCGTGGCTAGTATGCCGCAGTGCAGCAGCGGCGCGGATCAGGCCGACACGCCGAACAGCAACAACGCGCTGAGCGCAGCTGCAATCAGCAATGCCGCCAGCAGCAGCCACGGCAGGCGCCGCGCAGACTGGCCCAGGGATCGTTGTCGTTCGGCCACGGTTTCGGCAGCACCGTCTTCGGGCGACAGCGGCAGGTCGTTGCGCACTGCCGTGCGTGCCGGTGCCTCGAGCACGAAGCGATGGTGCGCGTCGAACACGATCTGGTCGCCCGGCTTGAGTACAGCATCGCGCACCAGCTCGCCGTTGACCACGCTGCCGTCGGCCGAGCCGAGATCGTGCAGCACCACGACGTCGTCCTGCAGGTCGATGCGCGCATGGCGCTCGGCGAAGGCGGGATCGTCGATGCGGATATCGGCCTCCGTGCTGCGCCCGACCAGGCGCGGCCGTTCGAGGGTGAAACTGCGGCCGTGGTAGCGCCCGCCGACCCCGCGCAACACCACGCGCGGATCGGCCACCATGTCGGCCGATGCATGACCAAGCGCCGGCGGCAGTGCCGGCGC
>JBDSFV010000105.1:0-6189 GCA_039919355.1 Luteimonas sp.
ACCAGCAGTGCCTCGAGCTTGCCACTGGCGTTGTTCCAGACCGGCAACACCGTCTGCTCGCGCTTGTCCGTGGACTGCGCAGCCGCGCCCGTGGCCACGCCTAAGGCGAGCAGCAGGGCAAGCGGCAATTGCAGCAGGCGGATGGGCATGGCGGGCATGTGACCTGTGAGCCGACGGGGGAGTTCCCCGCCGGATGAGAAGCCTGAATCTAACTGATTCATGCTTATTTAACAATCCCGCCGGACACGAAAATCGCCCTATTGCAGGCGCTCCGGGGCCGGCACTTCGACCCCGTGCGGCTGGAACAGATCCGCGATCTGGTCGGCGTCGAAATGGTACTGCTGGCCGCAGAACTCGCAACGTATCTCGGCCACCCCGTCGGCCGCGGCGGCTTCGGCCTCGTCCTCGCCCAGCGACTGCAGCATCGAGGCCACCCGCTCGCGCGAACAGGAGCAGGCGAAGCGCAGCGGCCGCACGCCCAGCACCTGGGCACCGTCCTGAAGGAACATGCGCCGCAGCAGGGTGTCGGTGGGCCAGTCCAGCAGTTCCTGCGGCGACAAGGTCTCGAACAGCGCCATCGCACGGTCCCAGCCATCCTCGTCGCCGCTGTCGCCGGGCAGTTTCTGCAGCATCAGGCCGGCCGCGCGCTCGCCGTCTGCCGCCAGCAGCAGCCGGGTCGGCAACTGCTCGGACTGCCGGAAATAGTCTTCGAAGGCGCCTGCCAGCGAGTCGGCATCCAGCGCGACCATGCCCTGGTAGCGCGCCGGCTCGCGACCATCGATGGCCGGGTTCTCGATCGTGATCGCCAGCACGGCGTCGGCGCCGAGCGCACGCAGGTCGCGCGGGAGCACCGCGTCTTCTTCGACCTGTGCGATACCACGCAACGTGCCGGCAGCGGTGCATTCGGCGAACAGCGTCCGCAGCGGGCCATCGCCACGCAGTTGCACCGAGAGGTGGCCATCGACCTTGGCATGGCCGGTGAACAGCGCCGAGGCGGCCGCGGCCTCGCCGAGCAATTCCGTAACCGCGATCGGCATCTTGCCGTTCGTGGAGCAGGCAGCGCGCTCGCGGATCTGCTGCCAAGTGTCGTCCAGGTGCACGCGCACGCCGCGCACGCCGGCGGCCTGCAACAGGAAACGGGTCAGGCTGTCATGGTCGGGATTGTCTGGTTGGAGCCGGGCTTCGGTCATGGTCCGCTCGTGCTGGCGACGCGCGGCAGGGATAATGCGCGCGCGGACTCGAAAAGGGATAGCCGGTCAATGGGGATTGGGAGCTGCTAGTGCAAGTCGCGCAGGAATCCGCGTTCAGCCCCATGCCACTGCCACGGCGACGCCGTCGCTGGCTGCGCTGGTTGCTGATGCTGCCGGTCGTGTTCGTGCTGGCCACGCTGCTGCAGGTGTTGGTATTGCGCGTCGTCGACCCGCCATTCTCGGCGTTCATGGCCGCGCGACAGCTGTCGGCGTGGGCACACGGCGACTGGACACCCGGCATCGCCTACGACTGGCGTGATCTGGACCGCATGGCGCCGAGCCTGCCGCTGGCGCTGGTCGCCGCCGAGGACCAGAACTTCCCGGTCCACAACGGTTTCGACTTCAAGGCGATCGAGAAAGCGCGCCGCAACAATGCCCGCGGACGCAAGGTGCGCGGCGCCAGCACCATCAGCCAGCAGGTGGCCAAGAACCTGTTCCTGTGGAGCGGCCGCAGCTGGGTGCGCAAGGGCGTCGAGGCCTGGTATACGGTGCTGATCGAAACGCTGTGGCCGAAGCAGCGCATCCTCGAGATGTACGCCAACATCGCCGAGTTCGGCGACGGCGTGTACGGCGCGCAGGCGGCGGCGCGCACCTTCTTCGGCAAGGACGCCAGCCAGCTGACGCCGGCCGAAAGCGCGCGCCTGGCGGCGGTGTTGCCGAATCCGAAGCGCTACAACGCGCGCAATCCCGGGCCCTACGTGCAACGTCGCAGCAACGGCATCCAGCGGCAGATGCGCCGCCTCGGCGGCAGCGCCTACCTGCGCGCACTCGACTGATCGCGCCTGGTCGCTGCTGGCAGCAGCACGCGCGCGAGCAGCACCGCGACACCGGCGCCAGCCAGTTGCGCGGCGATGAAGCCCGGCGCATCCAGCGGACGGATGCCGGCGAAGCTGCGCGTCAGCGCCCGCGCCAGGGTCACCGCCGGATTGGCGAACGAGGTGCTGGCGGTGAACCAGTACGCGGCGAAGATCCAGCTCGCGATCAATGCCGGCAGCGCTTCCGGGCGGAAACGCGCACCCAGCAGGATCGCCAGCAACAGGCCGAAGGTGGCGACGCCCTCGCTCAGTCCTTGCGCAGCGCCGCTGCGGACATGCGTGCCCGGCTGCCACAGCGGCAGGTCGAACATCGCATGCGCGAGCCCGACGCCGAGTACCGCGCCGGCGACCTGGGCGATCAGGTACCACGGCCATGGCGCCGCGAAACGTTCGCCGTTCAAGCGCAGCGCAAGCGTCACCGCCGGATTGAAGTGTGCACCGGAGATCGGCGCCAGCAGCACGATCAGGACGTACAGCCCGGTCGCGGTCGCGGCGGCGTTCGCCAGCAGCGCGATCGCGACGTTGCCGCCGGCCAGCCGCTCGCCCATGACCCCGCTGCCGACCACGATGGCGAGCAGCAGCAGCGTGCCGAGGAACTCGGCCAGCAAGGCATTGCGCCGGTTCATGCGAGTGCCTGCAGCAGGGTTCGCACGCGGGCATGGATCTCGTCGCGCACGGCGCGGTATCCGTCGTCGTCGAGGTGTTTCGGATCCGGCAGCGCCCAGTCCTCGCGACGTTTCGCCGGAACCCACGGACAGCTGTCGCCGCAACCCATCGTCACCACCGCATCGAATTCGATGCCGGCGATGTCGTCCAGCGACTTCGAGGCGTGCATGCGCAGGTCGTAGCCGAGTTCATCCATGAAGCGGATCGCTTTCGGGTTGATCACGCCCGATGGTCTCGAGCCGGCGCTATGCGCATCGACCGCCGCTCCACCCTCGATCCGCGCGAAGGCTTCAGCCATCTGGCTGCGGTTGGCGTTTTCCATGCACACGAACAGGACGCGCTTCATCGCCGAACCTCAGTGGGCGGCGGCGCACAGATGGTGCTTTCGCAGCCCGCGCCACGGCAGCAGTTCTCGGTGAGATAGCCGAGGAGGGTGTTCATGCGGCCGTAGTCGGCGCGCACGCGGATCACCCGTCCTTCGCGCGCATCGACGACCAGGCCGGCCGCGCGCAGGACATTCAAGTGCGCGGTCAGCGTCGCCGGCGGCACGCCTAGGCGCTGGCGCAGGTCGCCGACGGCAAAGCCTTGCGGACCGGATTCGACGAGCGCCCGGAACGCGGCCAGCCGGGTCGGCTGCGCAAGCGCGGACAAGGCAAGGACGGCATTGGCGTGATTCATGTTTTCATATTTCCGGAACTATGGAAATATGTCAACTGTCCCGTGCCGATGGCACCATCCCCGGCATGGAACGCCTCACGATCGTCGTCGCCGCCTATAACGAGGCGGACACCTTGCCGCTGCTGCAGCCGCGCATCGGCGCGGTGCTCGATGGCCTTGCCCGCGAGGAGCGCATCGACGGCCGCGTGCTCTACATCGACGATGGCAGCGGCGATGGCACCTGGGCACTGCTGCAACGCATCGCCGCGGCCGATCCGCGGGTGGCGCTGCTGCGGCTGTCGCGCAATTTCGGCAAGGAGGCGGCGCTGACCGCGGGCCTGGATCGAATCGAGGACGGGGCAGCGCTGATCCTCGATGCCGACGGACAGGATCCGCCGGAGCTGATCCCGCAGTTCGTCGCCAAGTGGCGCGAAGGCTTTGATGACGTTCACGGCACCCGCACCGCGCGCGAAGGCGAGGGCTGGCTGAAGAAGGCCACCGCGCACGGCTTCTACCGCCTGATCGGGCGACTGTCGAAGACGCCGATCCCCGAGGACACCGGCGATTTCCGCCTGCTGTCGCCGCGTGCGCTGGCTGCGCTGCGGCAGTTGCGCGAGCGCCACCGCTTCATGAAGGGCCTGTTCGGCTGGGTCGGCTTCGAGCAGGTGGCGATCCCGTACCAGCGCGAGGTGCGGGTCGCCGGCAGCAGCAAGTTCAATTTCTGGACGCTGTGGAATTTCGCGCTCGAAGGCATCACCAGTTTCACCACCGCACCGTTGCGGCTGGCGACCTACCTGGGCGCGGTGACCGCGCTGCTGGCGTTCGCCTATGCGCTGTGGATCGTGTTCAAGGCGCTGTTGTGGGGCGATGCGGTCGCCGGCTGGCCGACGATGATGGCGGTGATCCTGTTCCTGGGCGGCGTGCAGTTGATCGCGCTCGGCCTGATCGGCGAATACCTTGGCCGCCTGTACACCGAATCGAAGCAGCGCCCGCTGTACCTCGTCGACGTCTGGCGGCCCGCAGGCGGAGTATCCTCGGCGATAGTCCCCATCGCGGAAGGAGACGGCCATGCGCACGGTCCGCCAGTTGCTCGAAGCGAAAGCGCCTGAGATCTTCGCGATCGGCCCGGATGCGCCGGTGATCGATGCGATCAAGCTGATGGCCGAGAAACGGATCGGCGCGGTGCTGGTGATGGACGCCGGCAAGCTCGCCGGAATCCTGTCCGAGCGCGACTACGCCCGCAAGATCGTGCTGCAGGGGCGATCCTCGAAGGACACGCCGGTACGCGACATCATGACCGCGGACGTCATCAGCGTCGGCCTCAACGACAGCGCCGACCGCTGCATGCAGCTGGTCACCCACCGCCGCATCCGCCACCTGCCGGTACTGGACGGCGATGCGGTCCTCGGCGTGGTCTCGATCGGCGACCTGGTCAAGGCGGTGATCGAGGACCAGCAGATAGAACTCGACCAGCTGCAGCGTTACATCCGCCACGCGTAGCCCGCGTTGCACATTCCTTACCTGGCGTAGCGCCCGCCGCAGTTCGCATCCTCGCCCGGCCCCAGTTCCAGTGTCACCAGCAATGCCGCCGGCGGCGCGATGCTGGCCAGCGCCAGCGCAATCGCGCCGCGCAGGCCGACGCGGGCGTAGTCGGGACGGAAGCTTGGATCCTTGAAGGTGCCGCCGACGATCAGCGGCGAACGCAACACGAACAGGCTGCGGTCCTTCGGCCGCGGTCGCAGTTTCAGGTCCAGGGTTTCGTCGCGCAGGCTGATGTTGCCTTGGCCGACGACGATCGTGTCGGTGGTGTCGAACGCCAGCGCGCGCGTCGTCATGATGCCGTCGGACACGGAGAAATCGCCGAACGCGCAGCGGATCGGCACCTTGCGGTCGCCGCGGATCATGAACTTCAGCACCTCCGCGATATCCAGGCCGGCGTATTCCATCAGCAGGTTGCTGATCTGGCCACGGCCCATGCCCAGCGCGACGTTGCCGTCGGAATTGGCCAGCATCTTCGCGATCGAGTTGCCGCTGCCGCTGAGCGCGACCTTGCCGCCGAGCTTGCCGATCGCATCCTTCGCCAGCCGCACATCCGGCAGCAACGAGCCGAGATTGAGCCCGCGCGCGGTGATGTCGGCGCGGGTGCGGATCGGCGATTCGCGCGCATCCATGCGGATATCGGAGCGGATGTCGCCGCCGGCGACGCCGAAGTTGAGCGGTGTCAGCTGCAGCAGGCCGTTCTCGAGCTTGAGGCGTGCGTCCATGTCGTCGAGCGGCAACTTCGGCGCGTTGATCCGCTGCGCCTTCCAGCGCACGTCGGCGTCCATCGCACGCAGTTTTTCGAGGTCGTAGGGCGTGTCGGGCAGGACCCGCGCACTGGCCCGCTCGCGCGCGGCCTGCGCAGCGAGCTCGGGGTTGGTCGCTTCGCCGCTCCCGGCTTGCGGCGCCTTGCCGATGAAACCGGCGAGGTCGTCGAAATCGAGCCGTTTCGAGACCATGTTCGCGCGCAGGTAGGGGCGCGCCCCACCGGTGGCGACGCTGGCGCTGCCGGACAGGTCGCTGTCGCCGACCTTGCCGCCGAAGCCGTCGTAGTGCCAGACCGTGGTCTTGCCCTTGAACTCGCGGGTGAAGCGCCCGTCGAGCGAGTACGGCGGAGATGGCGGTATCGCGAGACCTAGCAGCGGGTACAGGTCCTCGAGGTTGTTGCCGCTGAGCGCGAGCTTCAGGTCGAAATCCCGCAGCCGCAGCGGATCCAGCAGCGTGCCGCGCGCATGCGCCCTGGTGGCGCCGGCCTGGGCATG
>JBDSFV010000106.1:0-5215 GCA_039919355.1 Luteimonas sp.
GCTTTCGTCGTGCGCGACAGCGGCATCGGCATCTCGAGCGAGCAGCACGAGGTGATCTTCGAGGCGTTTCGCCAGGCCGACGGCAGCACGCACCGCAAGTACGGCGGCACGGGACTCGGCCTGTCGATCTCGCGCGACCTGGCCCGGCTGCTCGGCGGCCGGATCGGGGTCGAGAGCCGGATCGGTGCGGGATCGCACTTCTGGTTCGAGCTGCCGTTCCAGCCGGCTGCCGCGGGCGTGGCCACTGCGATGTCCGGGGCCAGCAACATCATTGCCTTCGACGACCCGTTCGTCCGTCATCGCGCACGGGTGCGTCCACTGCGGATCCTGGTCGCGGACGACCAGTCGGCCAACCTGCTGGTGATGCGGCGGTTGCTGGAGAAGGCAGGGCATCGCCCGCAGATCGTCGACGACGGCAACGACGTGCTCAACGCGCTCGAGGCGCAACGCTTCGATGTGGTCATTACCGACCTGCACATGCCGGGCGTGAGCGGCATCGAGATCATGAAACAGTCCCGCTTCATGGAAGCCGGACGCAAGCGCACGCCGTTTATCGTGCTGACTGCCGATGCCACGCCCGACGCGCAACTGGAGAGCGAACGGGCCGGCGCCTACGCGTTCCTGACCAAGCCGCTGTTGGTGGATCGGTTGCTGGAAAAGCTTGCCGAGATCGGCGATGGGGCGGTAACGGCCAACGATGCCGGACCGAAGCCGGCGCCCGTCACGGGTGCCAGTGCCGGTGGCAGCCCGATCTCGCAGCACATCCTCGACGAATTGCGCGAGATGAAGCTGGGCGAGGACTTCGTCCACCGGTTCCTGTCCGAATGCGTGCGCGATGCGCGCAAGTCGCTGGCCGACATCGAAGTTGCTGGCAACGGCGCGCGCTGGGAGGAGTATCGCGACGGCTGCCACGCGCTCAAGGGCGCCGCCGGCAACATGGGCGCTGTGCGTCTGGCCGAGACTGCATTGGAAGGCATGCACATGTCCTCCGACCGCCTGCAGCGCGAATGGCAGGGACTGTCGCAGCAGTTTCGGCAGCAGCTGCAGCAGGCGATCACGGCATTGCGCGACCGCGGCGACCTGGCCCGGTCCGAGGCCGACCTCGAGGGCGGCTGAAACCTGGCGTTCAGAGCGCGCTGGCGGTGTTCTCCGACGGTTGTGCCTCCGGCCGGCGCAGCTGTGCCCGTACCAGCCGTTCCATCGTCCGCAGCGACTTCTCGCTGAGCTGCAGCGCGGTGTCCACCCAGATCTCGGTGATCCCGATCAGTTCATCGAGGCTGACCGGGTGCACTGCGTCGCGGACCCGATGCAGCGCAAGCCGGGCTGCCGCGATACGGCGGTTCTGCCGGATCACCTCGTGGACCGCGCGCACGCCTTCACCCTTGGGCACGAGCACGTCGACGATGCCCATTCGATGCAGTTCGTCGCTGCTGTACATCACGCCGTTGAGCATCATCTCCTCGGCAAGCTTCGGGCTGACCCGCCGCGACAGCAGCGAATACGCACCCATGCCCGGGAACAACCCGAACAGCACCTCCGGGAAACCCATCTGCACGCCACTTTCGGCGACGATGGTCTGGCACGCCAGCGCCAGCTCGAAGCCGCCGCCCAGCGCATCACCCTCGACCAGGCCGATGGTGTGTGCATTCGGGTGCAGGCGCGTATGCAGCAAATGAACGCTGTCGACGCATTCGCGCGCATAGCGCTGCAGGCCGTCGCGGTCGCGCGCGCGGATCAGCTGCGAGAACAGGTCGAGGTCGCCGCCGAGGTTGAACACGTGGCCGTCGGAAGCCAGGACGATGTGCGCCAGATGGGCATTCGATCCCTCCGCGGCCTGCGCGATGTGATCGATGGTCTGCTGTGCGAACAGTCGCAGTTCGCGCAGCAGTTTCGGCGAGAAGCAGGGCCGATAGGTCGAGTCGGCATACGCCTGCTGCGCATGCATGAAGCACCAGTGGGAGTCGTTGGACGAATCCTGCTGGATACGGATCGTGGGCAAGGCGGTATCGCGATGGATTGGCTCGACGTTACGCATGGGAGGGGCCCCCGAAAATGGGCCGCCAGGCGGGTCGGGCTCCCGGAGTGGCGGCCCGCTGGAAAGGCACAGCACGCCCGACCGGCGATTCTATGCACCCTCGCCGGGCAAACTGCAAGCGTTTTCAGTGCCCGCCCCCCCGGCGACGGGGCGGGCTCCAAGCGCTCAGGCGGCGCCCGCGGGCTCGCGCAGCTCGCGCCGCAGGATCTTGCCGACGTTGGTCTTCGGCAACTCGGTGCGGAATTCGACGTACTTGGGATGCTTGTAGCCGGTGAGGTTCTCGCGGGCGTGGGCCTTCACCTGCTCGGCGGTGAGCGAAGGGTCCTTCTTCACGATCACCACTTTCACCGCCTCGCCGGACTTCTCGTCCGGGACGCCGACCGCGGCGACCTCGAGCACGCCAGGCATCAGCGCGATCACGTCCTCGACCTCATTCGGATATACGTTGAAGCCCGACACCAGGATCATGTCCTTCTTGCGGTCGACGATGTAGAAGAAACCCTTCCCGTCCATCCGCGCCATGTCGCCGGTGTGCAGCCAGCCCTCTGCGTCGATGACGTTGGCGGTCTCCTCCGGCTGCTGCCAGTAGCCGCGCATCACCTGCGGGCCCTTGATGCAGAGTTCGCCGACCTCGTCGACCGGCAGCTGGTTGCCGCCGTCGTCCTTGACGCAGGCATCGGTGGATGGCACGGGCAGGCCGATCGAGCCGTTGTATTCGGCCAGGTCCATCGGATTGATGCAGGCCGCCGGCGAAGTCTCGGTGAGGCCATAAGCCTCGATCAGGGTGCAGCCGGTGGCCTGCTTCCAGCGCTCTGCCACCGCCCGTTGCACTGCCATGCCGCCACCAAGCGTCAGGCGCAGGTGCGAGAAATCGAGCTTGTCGAAGCCCGGGGTGTTGAGCAGGCCGTTGAACAGTGTATTGACGCCGGTGATCGCGGTGAAGGGAATCCTGGACAACTCCTTGACGAAGCCGGGCATGTCGCGCGGGTTGGTGATCAGGTAGTTGAGCGCGCCGATCTTCATGAAGACAAGACCGTTCGCGGTCAGCGAGAAGATGTGGTACAGCGGCAGGGCGGTGATGATGATTTCCTCGCCTTGCCGCACCACGGTGCTGACCCATGCCCCGGCCTGCAACATGTTGGCGACCATGTTGCGGTGGGTCAGCATCGCGCCCTTGGCCACGCCGGTGGTGCCGCCTGTGTATTGCAGGAACGCGATATCGCCGGGGTCGATCATGATTTCCGGCAACTTCTGCATCTGGCCGAGGGCCAGGGCATCGCGGAAGCGGATCGCGCCGGGAATGTCGTAATCGGGCACCATCTTCTTCACGTGCCTGAGCACGAAATTGACGATCGCTCCTTTCGGAAAACCGAGCATGTCGCCCAGGCCGGTGGTGATCACCTGCTTCAGCGGCGTATCGGCGACCACCTCCTGCACGGTATGGCCGAAGTTGTCGAGCACGAGTATCGCGCTGGCGCCGGAATCGACGAGTTGATGCTTCAGTTCGCGCGCCGTGTACATCGGGTTGACGTTGACCACCGTCAGCCCGGCGCGAAGGATGCCGAAGGTGGCGATCGGGTACTGCAGGCAGTTGGGCATCATGATTGCGACGCGATCGCCCTTCCTGAGATTGAGTTCGCCGAGCAGGTAGGCCGCGAACTGCGCGCTGAGCCGGTCGATGTCGGCGTAGGTCAGGACCTTGCCGAGGTTGGCGAAGGCGGGGCGGTCGCGGTAGTTGGAGATGGCTTGTTCGAGCACGGAGACGATCGAGGGGAATTCATCGACGTCGATTTCCGCCGGTACGCCGGCCGGGTACTGCGCAAGCCACGGACGTTCCGAACTCATCGCGATCCCCCTTCAGTCGGTGCAACCATCGCCACGACACGGTGTATGCGGTGCCGTACGGCCGATTTCACCGATTGGAGCATAGGCATCAAGGGCTGGCAAGGCAGCCGTGCGGCCTTGCGACGTCGTACTCTTGCGGCGTGGTCGTGGAGTCGTGTGACCGGGAGCCGGAGCATGTCGACGATGCGGTGGCAAATCGGCATTGCAGCGCTGGCGGCTGCCTTGTCGTTTTCCGGCTGCGTACGGACTCCCCCGGAACAGCGCTTGCGCGACACGGTTGCGGCGCTGCAGGCGGCGATCGAAGCGCGCGACGTGGGTGGGATGAAAGAGATCCTCGCCGAAGACTTCGTCGGAACCGACGGGCTGGATCGCGAGGGTACCGGACGCCTGGCGCAGGTGATGTTCCTGCGGCATCGCGACGTCGGCGTCAGTCTGGGGCCACTTGAAGTCGAGTTGCACGAGCGCCACGCCACGGTGCGGTTTAACGCGGCACTGACAGGCGGATCAGGCGCCCCGCTGCCGGACACTGCACGCCTGTACGACGTCGAGACCGGTTGGCGGCTGGAAGGAAACCAATGGCGCCTGACCAGCGCCAGCTGGACCCCTCGCCTCTAGTGGAGCAGCCCAGCAGAGCTCGGCTCTACGGGCATGCACTTGGCGGCGATTGGTAGAGCGGCGCTCTGCTCCGCTGCGCGGCTCGCGATCAGGCGGCTTTTTTCGATGCCAGCTGGCGCAGGACGTAGTGCAGGATGCCGCCGTTCCTGAAGTATTCGACTTCCTTCGGCGTCAGCAGCAGCACCTTGACCTGGAATGTCTTGATGCTGCCGCCTGGCTTTTTCGCGACCACGGTGGCGGTCTTCGCGGCGCCGTCGTCGAGGCCGCTGATGTCGATCGTTTCGCTGCCGTCGAGCCCGAGAGTCCGCGCGTTCTCGCCGTCCTTGAACTGTAGCGGCAGCACGCCCATGCCGACCAGGTTGGAGCGGTGGATGCGCTCGAAGCTCTCGGCCACGACCGCCTTGACGCCCAGCAGGATGGTGCCCTTGGCCGCCCAGTCGCGCGACGAACCGGTGCCATATTCCTTGCCGGCGCACACCACCAGAGGCACGCCATCGGCCTTGTACTTCATCGCCGCATCGAAGATCGACAGCTTCTCGCCGACGCTCCCGTTCTTGTCGAAGTAGAGCGTATTACCGCCTTCCTCGCCGCCGAACATCAGGTTCTTGATGCGGATGTTGGCGAAGGTACCGCGCACCATGACGTCGTCATTGCCGCGGCGCGAACCGTAGCTGTTGAAGTCCGCCGGCTGCACGCCGCGCGACTGCAGGAAGCGGCCCG
>JBDSFV010000107.1:0-9527 GCA_039919355.1 Luteimonas sp.
TCGCGGGCGAGGAAGTTGAGCGACGCGCCGGCCTGCTCGAACAGCGCCCAGAACAGGATGTTGGCCGCGAACAGGATGAACATCGCGACGTAGCGCTGGGTCTGCACGCCGCCGCTTTCGCCGCGGCCGCTCCAGATCAGGTACACCGCCAGTGCCACGAACATCCCCAGCAGCACCACGCCGAGGATCTCGCTCTGGTTCAGCAGGAAGTAGATCACCGGCACCATCGCCACCGCACCGGCCAGCACGACCCAGATCGGTGCCCAGCCTTCCCGCCCCGCGGGCGGGCGGCCGATGTGGCCGAGCATGCCCTTGCGGAACTGGAACACCACGATGCCGAAGATCATGCCGATCGCGGCGGCCAGGAAACCGTACTGGAAGCCGAACATCGCACCGATGATCGTGCCGCAGATGATCGGCGCGAAGAACGCGCCGGCATTGATGCCCATGTAGAAGATGGTGAAACCGGAATCGCGGCGCACGTCACCCGGCGCATACAACTTGCCGACCATGGTCGAGATGTTGGGCTTGAACAGGCCGTTGCCCGCGACCACCACGGCCAGGCCGATCAGGAACCAGTGCAGTTCCGGCAGCAACAGCATGAACAGGCCGGCGGCCATGATCAGGCCGCCGAGGATGATCGAGCGCTGGTAGCCCAGATAACGGTCGGCAATCATGCCGCCGATCACGCCGGTGGCGTAGACCAGCGAAGTGAAGCCGCCGTAGGTCAGCGAGGCCTGCGCATTGGCTTCGCCCTCGGGCAGGTGCGAGAAGAATGCCGAGGCCACGTAGACCGCCAGCAGCGCGCGCATGCCGTAGTAGGCGAAACGTTCCCAGAACTCGGCACCGAACAGCATCCACAGTGATTTCGGATGACCCAGCGTCTCGCCGGGCGGCGGCGGGACGTAACCGCTGTGGTCCGAAATCGAAACTTCGACGTTTTCTGGCGCGGGGCCGGACGGCGGATATTGGGAACTCATGACGTGGGCTTCCTCGTGGACGGCGCGGATGGGAGCACGCACCCCGTGGCCGGTGCGAACCGGATGAAGGTGTAACCGCGACCCGGGTCCGGCGTCAAACCGCTGGCGTACTGCTGCAATGCAGCATCGCCGTGCAGCGTTGTCTTCAGTAACCGCTGGCCGGGGCGGGCCCGATCACGGTGCGCACCTCGAACAATTCCGGGAAGAAGGTCAGCTCCAGCGCCTGCTTGAGGAAGCCGACGCCGGACGAGCCGCCGGTTCCACGCTTGAAACCGATGATCCGCATCACCGTGCGCATGTGGCGAAAGCGCCACAGCTGGAACTGGGTCTCCAGGTCGACCAGGTCCTCGCACAGGTGGTACGCGGCCCAGTGCGTGTCGGTATCCTCGTAGATGCGCTCGAACACCGGCACCAGTCCGGGATCGAACTCGTGCGGCCTGGACCAGTCGCGCTCCAGGTGCCCCGCCGGCACGGCGTGGCCGTGGCGGGCGAGGAAGCGCAACACCTCGTCGTACAGGCCTGGCGACTCCAGCGCGTCCTTCAGCACCGCGGCGCCCTGGGCATCGTGCGCGAAGACCTTCAGCATCGCCGCGTTCTTGTTGCCGAGCAGGAACTCCATGGTCCGGTACTGCAGCGACTGGAAGCCCGACGATGGCCCGAGGATGTGGCGGAATTCCATGTATTCCGACGGCGTCAGCGTCTCCAGCACCGACCACATCTCGGTCAGCTGCCGCAGCACCGACTTGCAGCGCGCGAAGATCTTCTGGCACGGGTCGAGCTCGTCGCGCTGCAGGTGCGCGATCGCCGCGCGCAGCTCGTGCACCATCAGCTTGATCCACAGCTCCGCGACCTGGTGCTGGACGATGAACAGCATCTCGTCGTGGTGCGGGGGCTGGCTCAGCGGCTGCTGCGCCGACAACAACTGGTCCAGGCGCAGGTAGCCGCCGTAGGTCATCCGCCCGGACAGGTCGGTGTGGATCCCGTCCTCGAGCGGACGTTGGTTGTGTTCGATGGCCATGGGCCCTGATTCTACGCGGCAACCCTACGCGGCAACCCTGCGCGGCAACCCGAAGCGGCAACCCTGCTGCCATCCTCCGCGCCATGCCGATTCGCTATCATCGGGATTCTGCCGACTTCGGGCCGTCCGGATGACCATCGCCGCGCACTTCGACATCGAATACCTGCAATACCTCGGCCCCGATGGCACCCTCGTCGCCGAACCACCGCCCGCGTTCCGTGATCACAAGGCGTTGCTGCCGCTGTTCAAGCAGATGCTGTTCGTGCGCACCTTCGACACCAAGGCGATCGCGCTGCAGCGCACCGGCAAGCTCGGCACCTACGCCGCCTGCCTCGGCCACGAGGCCACGCATGTCGGCATTGGTGCATCGATGCAACCCGAGGACGTGTTCGCGCCGAGCTATCGCGAGTACGGCGCGCAGTTCATGCGCGGAGTGCAGCCGCGCGAGGTGCTGATGTACTGGGGCGGCGACGAGCGCGGCAACGATTTCTCCGGGCCGAAGCAGGACTATCCCTGGTGCGTGCCGATCTCCACCCAGTGCCTGATGGCGGCCGGCGCGGCGCTGGCGTTCAAGCTGCGCAAGGAGCCGCGGATCGCGGTGAGCTGCTGCGGCGACGGTGGCTCGTCCAAGGCCGACTTCTACGCGGCGCTGAATTCCGCCGGCGCGTACACGCTGCCACTGGTGCTGTGCGTGATCAACAACGGCTGGGCGATCTCGGTCCCGCGCTCGGCGCAGACCGGCGCCGAAACCCTGGCGCAGAAGGGAATCGCCGGCGGCCTGCACTGCCTGCAGGTCGACGGCAACGACCTGATCGCAGTGCTCGAGGCGATGCGTCGCGCCAACGAGCGCGCGCGCAACGGCGAAGGCGGCAGCGTGATCGAGTTCCTGACCTATCGCCTGCACGACCACACCACCGCCGACGACGCGCGCCGCTATCGCGGCGAGGACGAGGTCAAGACGGCGTGGGCGCGCGAGCCGCTGCTGCGCCTGCGCACCTGGCTCACCAACGCCAAACTCTGGGACGAGGCGCAGGAGAAGGCCTGGATCGAGGAATGTGGGCGCTTGGTCGACATCGAGATCAACGCCTACCTGGAGTGCAAGGTGCAGCCGGTCGAGGCGATGTTCGACTTCCTCTATGCCGATCCACCGCCCGACCTGCTGGCGCAGCGCGCCGAGGCCATGGCGCTGGACAAGGCCGCACTGGAGAAGCGTCATGGCTGAGCCGGTCGCCGCTCCAGCCGCGATCACGCTGATCGAGGCGATCACCCAGGCGCTCGCGTACGAGATGCGCAACGACCCCACGGTCGTCGTGCTCGGCGAGGATGTCGGCGTCAACGGCGGCGTGTTCCGCGCCACCGCCGGCCTGCAGCAGACCTTCGGCGACCAGCGCGTGCTCGACACGCCGCTGGACGAGACCACCATCGCCGGCCTCACCGTCGGCATGGCCTCGCAGGGCATGAAGCCGGTGGCCGAGGCGCAGTTCGACGGCTTCATGTACCCGATGGTCGACTTCATCGTCTGCCACGCCGCGCGCATGCGCTACCGCACCCGTGGCCGCCTGAGCTGCCCGATGGTGCTGCGCGTGCCGTGGGGCGGTGGCATCCGCGCGCCGGAACACCACTCCGAGGCCAACGAAGCGATCTTCACCAACGTGCCCGGTTTGCGCGTGGTGCTGCCGTCCTCGCCGGCGCGTGCCTACGGCCTGCTGCTGGCCGCGATCCGCGATCCGGATCCGGTGATCTTCTTCGAGCCCAAGCGCATCTACCGCCAGTACAAGGAAGTCGTCGCCGACGACGGCGAGGCCCTGCCGCTCGACGTCTGCTACGTGCTGCGCGACGGCTCCGACGTGACCCTGGTGACCTGGGGCGCGCAGGTGAAGGAGACACTGGAGGCCGCCGATGTGCTGGCCTCGGCCGGCATCAGTGCCGAAGTCATCGACGTCGCCACGCTCAAGCCGCTCGACTTCGCCACCATCGCCGAGTCGGTCGCCAAGACCGGCCGCTGCGTGATCGTGCACGAGGCACCGAAGACCGCCGGTTTCGGTGCCGAGATCGCCGCGCGCCTGGCCGAGCAATCGATGTACGACCTGGTCGCGCCGGTCGAGCGCGTCACCGGTTACGACACCCACATCCCGCTGTTCCGGCTGGAAATGAAGTACCTGCCGAGCGTGGACAAGATCGTCGCCGCCGCGAAACGTGCGGTCGCGCATACGTAGGGCGGGTCTCGACCCGCCATCCGGAAACACATCAAGCAACAGCGGCGGGTCGAGACCCGCCCTACGGAAAAACGATCATGGCGACCAAACAATTCCTGCTCCCCGACCTCGGCGAGGGCCTGCCAGACGCGACCGTGGTCGAGTGGTTCGTCAAGGTCGGCGACAGCATCCGCCTGGACGAGAACCTGGTGTCGATGGAGACCGCGAAGGCGGTGGTGGAAGTGCCCTCGCCGGTGTCCGGCAAGGTGCTGAAGCTCGGCGGCGGCGAAGGGGATGTCATCGTCACCGGCACCCTGCTGGCCGAGTTCGAGATCGACCCGTCGCTGCCGCAACGCGCCGAAGGCCAGGACACCGGGCATCACCACGGCCCATCGAAAGGCGCGGGTAGCGATGCGCCTGGCGACGGCGGCAAGGTCATCGCGTCCGACGAGGGCGGCGCGATCAGCGATGCCGGCACGCCGGCACCGAAGGGCGAACCCGGCACGCGCACCGAAGTGCTGCGCGAGGACAGCGGCACCGTGGTCGGTGCGATGCAGGTCTCCGACGCGGTGCGCAGCGAGCAGGCGCTCGCGGTCGGCGGTGTCAAGGCGATGCCGGCGGTGCGTGCACTGGCGCGCAAGCTCGGCGTCGACGTGTCGCGCGTGCGCGCGACGGGCACCGATGGCGTGGTGACGATGGACGACGTCAAGCGCGCCGCGGCCGATGGTTCGGCGAAAGCGGGCGCGGTGCCGGCGCAGCGCGCGGTCGAACGCGAAGCCACACCAGCGATGGCGTCCGCACCTGCGCAACGCACTGCGCTGTCCGCCGCAGGCAAGCCGATGCGCACGCAACCGCCGGGCCTGCAGGCCAGCGGCCAACCCGAACAGCTCAAGGGCGTGCGCCGCAACATGGCGCGGGTCATGGCCGATGCGCATGCGAAGGTCGTGCCGACCACGCTCTGCGACGATGCCGACCTGCACGCATGGATCGGCAAGCAGGACATCACCGCGCGCCTGATCCGCGCGATCGTGGCCGCCTGCCAGGCGGTGCCGGCGCTCAATGCCTGGTTCGACGGCGACAAGCTGGTGCGCACGCTGCATCCGCAGGTCGACATCGGCATCGCGGTCGATACCGAGGACGGCCTGTTCGTGCCGGCGCTGCGCAATGCCGACATGCTCGACGGCAACGGCGTGCGCGGTGCGATCCAGCGCCTGCGCGCGCAGGTCCAGGACCGCAGCATCCCGGCCTCGGAGTTGGCCGGCTACACCATCAGCCTGTCGAACTTCGGCATGTTCGCCGGTCGCTACGCGACGCCGGTGGTGGTGCCGCCGACGGTCGCTATCGTCGGCGCCGGCAAGCTGATGCACGACGTGGTCGCGGTGATGGGTGGCATCGAGGTGCACCGGCGCATGCCGCTCTCGCTGACCTTCGACCACCGCGCCTGCACCGGCGGCGAGGCCGCGCGCTTCCTCAAGACCATGCTGGACGACCTCGCGCGCCCGAATTGACGTAGGGCGGGTCCTGACCCGCCATCGCGGCATCGGAGTAAGAGCGGCGGGTCAAGACCCGCCCTACGGAGAACGAGCCATGACGCACCGCAGCCGCCTCGCCGGCTTCATCATCGATTGCGAAGGCGGCACGCTGGACGCGTCGGCACGGTTCTGGGGCGAGGCGCTCGGCATTCCGGTCGCCGATCCCGATTCCGGCGGCCTCGGCATCTACGCGGAATTCGGCGACGCGCCGGGCGGGCTGCACGTCGAGGTGCAGAAGGTTGCGCATCCCTCGCGCGTGCACCTGGACATCGAGAGCGACGACATCGAGGCCGAGGTGAAACGACTCGAGGCGCTCGGCGCGACCCGGGTCGCCTTCGTGCGCGAACGCTGGTGGGTGATGCAGGCCCCGACCGGACAGCGCTTCTGCGTGGTGCCGCTGCGCGAGGACAACCGGCGTGAGCCGGCAAACCACTGGGACTGACGCCGCCGATGCGCCTGGCTCAGGCGTACATGATCCGGTTCGCCCCTGCGCTGCGCGACTGTTGCAGCGCGCGGTCGGCGCGCGCGAACAGATCCTCCATCGCATCGGCGTTGCCACTGCCCGTTGCGACCCCGGCCGACAGGCTCGGACGCTGCGTCGGCGGCAGCGCGGCGATGCGCTCGCGGATGCGATCGAGCACCTGCGGCGCGCGTGCCGCATCGGACAGCAGCAGCAGGAATTCGTGGCCGCCGTGGCGGCAGAGCAGGTCGGCCTCGTGCAGGCCGTCCTTCGCCATCCGCTCGAACTGCACCAACGCTTCCTCGGCAGCGTCCTGGCCGTGTTCTTCGCGCAGTTGCCGGAAATTGGAGATCTCGATCACCGCGACCGCGCAGCCGTCGCCGGCCATGCCCTGCGCCGCCTTCGACAGGCGCGCCAGGCCCGAGTCGTCAGGGGGCGCCGCGTCGCCGGCACGGCGCGCGAACCTCAGCCCGGTGAATTCGCGATCGGCCGCGGTGCGTTGCAGTTCCAGCGCCATCCGGCGCGCCTGCAGCAGCTGCACCGTCACCCGGCCCAGCGCCAACAGCGCCGCGCGCTGTGCATCGTCAAGCGCGTGCGACTGCCTGTTGATCACGCACAGTGTGCCGATTGCATGGCCTTCTGGAGTCACCAGCGAGGTCGCGGCATAGAAGCGGATGCCGGGCGCCTCCGTGACCAGCGGCGTGTCGGCAAAACGCGGATCGAGGCTGGCATCGCCCACTTCCAGCAGCGCGCCCGGATTGCTGATCGCGCATTCGCACAGCGAACGGTGCCGCGCCACCTGTTCCACGTCCAGGCCGGTGCGCGCCTTGAAGTAGAGCCGCTCGCGATCCACCAGCGAGATCAGCGCGATCGGCACGCCGCAGATCTGGCTGGCGAGGTGCACGACATCGTCGAACGTCGCCTCGGGCGGCGTATCCAGGATGCGGAACGAGTCGAGCGCCTGCAGGCGCAAGGCCTCGGCACTGGTGTTATCGTTCATTGCCACTGGCTCCAGGGACGGAACCGCAGTGTGGCAACTGCTGCCGGGACGGACAACCCCTCTGCCGGGTGACGAAACTGAACCGGTTCAGCCGCCGCGCAGCCAGCGTCGGCGCACGAAGAACGCGACCACAAGCACCGTCAGGAACACGCCGTAGCCGACCGAAGTCGCCAGGATCTGCGGCCACATCGCGCCGTACTGACGATCGGCGTAAGCGTGCGTCCAGTGCAGCGCCAGCACGAAGGTGGCCAGGGCAATCACCAGCGCGACGGCATCGAACAGCCGTCGCTGCGCATGCCGGAGCTGGCGCGGATAGAGCCAGTAGAGGACACCGAGGATCACGAACCACGGCGCAAACAGGAGCAGCGCGAGGTTGGGTTCGACCGACAGGTTCATGCGTCTTCTGCGAACTGCGCGAGGGTTTCCACGACCTCGGCCAGTTCCACGCCCGCGTGCAAATGGCCCACGATCTGCTCGCCAAGATGCAGGCCGGCCGCGCCGAGATCGCGCAAAGCCGTGGCTTCGCGCTTGAGCCGCGCGACCAGCTGGCCAGCGTCCTTCGGTGCGTCGAACGACGCGCTCTGCAGCAGCACGCGGTCGCCTTCGACCAGTTTGAAGTAGAACTTGCCGTCGGATTCACGATATTGCTTGAAAGTCGCCAGCATCGCCTGCGTTGGCTTGGGCGCAATCCGTACGGCGGAATGCTTGCCTAGATCGCGCAGGCCGACCGCCTCGCGCAGGTCGCGCAACCGCGGCGTCGCGTATTTCTCGCGCAGCCGCCGCGCACCGTCGCGCAACTGCTGCTCGATCCGGTCCGGACGTGCGACAAGCGCTTCATATTTTTCGCGCAGCGGCGCGACTTCGCCATCGATGCGCTCGAACAGCTGCTGCTTGGCGTCGCCCCAGCCGATGCCGTCGGCGAAGGCATGGCGCATCGCCGCGGTTTCCCCCGCGCTCGCGAAGGCCCGATAGAGCTGGAATAGCGCCGAGCCCTCGGCGTCCTTCGCCTCGCCCGGCGCGCGCGAATCGGTGACGATCGAGAAGATCAGTTTCTTCAGTTGCCCGCGCTCGACGAACAGCGGGATGGTGTTGTCGTAGCTTTTCGACATCTTGCGTCCGTCGAGCCCCGGCAGGGTCGCGACCTGCTCCTCGATCACCGCCTCGGGCAGCACGAAATGCTCGCCGTAGAGATGGTTGAAACGCTGCGCGAAGTCGCGCGCCATCTCGATGTGCTGCACCTGGTCGCGGCCAACCGGCACCTTGTTGGCGTTGAACAGCAGGATGTCGGCGGCCATCAGCATCGGATACAGGAACAGTCCAGCGTTGATGCCGGCATCGTCGTCCTCACCCGCGCCGCGGTTGCGGTCGACCGCGGCCTTGTAGGCATGCGCGCGATTCAACAACCCCTTGCCGGCGATGCAGGTCAGCAGCCAGGTGAGCTCGGGGATCTCGGGCAGGTCGGACTGGCGATAGAACCAGACCGTGTCCGGATCGAGTCCGCAGGCCAGCCAGGCCGCGGCGATCTCCAGCGTCGAGCGCTGCACCCGCGCCGGTTCCTGCACCTTCACCAGCGCGTGATAGTCGGCCAGGAAGTAGAAGCTCTCGACGCCGGGCGTGTGGCTGGCGGCGAGTGCCGGCCGGATCGCGCCGACGTAGTTGCCGAGGTGCGGGGTGCCGGAGGTGGTGATGCCGGTGAGGACGCGGGTCTGGGTCATTGCGGGCACGGCGGGCGCGCCTGGTCAGGGATGCGGACACGCAGTTTACCCGCAGCGCCAACCCCATCCGCGACGACCGGACGTTTGCAGCCTCGCCCTTCCCGAGGAGAACGCGTCATGTTGCGCAACCTGCTTTCGCTCGCCGCGGCGCTGATCGCCGCAACCGCCTGTGCGCCGCTGTCGGCGCGGCCGCTGGTGGATCTGGCCGTCGTCGACCGCGACAGCGGCCAATGGCTGCCCGAATACGCCCACCGCGGCCAGACCTGGGTGCCCGGTACGCCGGGCCATCGCTACGCCGTGCGCCTGACCAACACCAGCGGCGAACGCGTGCTGGTGGTGCTGTCGGTCGATGGCGTCAACGCGGTCACCGGCGAAACCGCCGATCCGTCGCAGGCCGGCTACGTGCTGGCACCATGGCAGAGCACCGAGATCGCCGGCTGGCGCAAGTCGCTCGACGATGTCGCGCAATTCGTGTTCACCGACCTGCCCGACTCCTACGCCGCACGCACCGGGCGTCCCGACAACGTCGGCGTGATCGGGATCGCGGTGTTCCGCGAGGCGCGTCCGATCGCGTATTACCAGCCTGGCCCGCCGATTGCGCGCGACGAGGCGCGTGGCGACATGCCC
>JBDSFV010000108.1:0-7184 GCA_039919355.1 Luteimonas sp.
ACGGGTCTCGATGCCGTTGGTGCCGAGGATCAGCGGGCCGAAGCCGGGAACCCCGAAGCCCCACGGCGCACCCAAGGTGGTGCCCGGAGCGAAGAACGAGCCGTCGGGCCGCCGATTGCCGAGCAGGAACGCGAACCCATCATGGCTCTCGATGTGCGACAGCGTCACGGACGACGCCCAGTCGTGGCCCCACATCCCGAACAGGTTGCGCATGCCCAGGCTGAACTGGTCCGCGTACGGCGTCTTCAGGTCGTTGCTGAGCATGTCGATCTCGCGCCACGCGCCGTTGGACGACGCCAGCCCGTACAGCGTGGCCGGGTCCAGGAAGCTCGGATCCCACTGGTAGCAGTTGTTGACGCCGACCGTGCAAGGGTGCGTCGGCGAATTGAACTCGAACTGGTAGGTCGGGAAGGTGGCCTTGGTGTTCTCCAACTGCAGCCAGTCGAAGAGGTTGCGGTCGTAGGAACGGCCGGCCCCGCCGAAGAACACATGCCGCTGGTCCCCGGCCAGGTCGTAGGAGAAGCCCACGCGCGGTTGCCACGCGCTCTTGAAGTCGTCGCGGTTGTGGCCATTGCTGATGTAGTTGTTGATGTCGATGCCACCCAGGGCCAGCGTCTGCGCGTAGGTCTGGGTGCCATCGCCGCGCGGGTCGACGGCATTGAGCGCGTCCACCACCGCGGCGGGGGTCACGTAGTCGGTGTACGCAGGCGTCGCCTCGTGGTCCCAGCGCAGGCCCAGGTTCAGCGTCAGGTGCTCGTTGACGGTCCAGTCGTCCTGGAAATAGATTCCGAACTGCTTGTTCTGCGAGGTGATGCTGCCATCGCCCACACCGGGAAGCCCCGCGCCGAACCTGACGGTGAACGGGACCGTCGTGCTCTGGTCGATGTTGTAATAGAACTGCGGGTTGTATGGCTGCTGTTCGGCCGCGTTGATCTCGATGCTCTTGTACTTCAGGCCCATCTTCAGCGCATGGCCCTCGAACCCGGTGAAGCTCAGGTCGTCCTGGAAGGCCCAGCCCTTCTGCCCCTTGTTCTGGTAGTCGGCGCCGCCGCCGAGTTGCAGGATCGTGTTCCACCATTCGTTGTTCCTGGTCAGCACGTAGCCGACCGTCGAGTTCAGCGGGCGTGGATTGAAGGTCGCGTCCTCATGCGTGATGTGTGCGTCGTTGAGCCAGTCGCCGTGCGTGTACTGGTAGCGCAGGTCCAGGCGCGTCTCGTCGTTGTCCTTCGACGTCGCATGCTCGAGCGTGTTCGAGCCGCCGACATTCGTGATCTCGCTTTCCGTCCGCCGCTTGGCGGTGAACTCGAAGTAGTGGTCCTGGCCGATCAGCCAGTCGATCTTCCCGAAATACAGGTCTTCGTCGAACGGGGTGCTGAAATGCCCCACCTGGTCGGAGCCGAACGCCGAGAGCGGATAGCCCTGTCCCGGGATGACGTCGCGCGGGATGTCGAACTTCTTCTTCTCGTAAGTGACGAAGAAGTGCGCCACGTCCTGGATGATCGGACCGCCGAACGAGGCGCCGTACTGTTCCTCGCCCGTCTCCTGCTTGAAGTCGTTGCGTTCCTCGAACACGTTCCTGGACCGCCAGTTGGTGCTGGTCTTGTCCCAGAACACGCTGCCGGTGAAATCGTTGGTGCCGTTGCGGGTCGCAGCCACGATGGCGGCGCTGCTCACCTGGTCGAACTCGGCCTTGTAGTTCTGGCTGATGACCTTGAACTCGCCGATTGCCAGTTGCGGGAACGGATTGCCCTTCGAGGAATCCTGGCCGCTGATGCCACCCTGCAGCACGTAGTTCTTCTGGCCGACGCCGTCGATGAAGACGTTGACGTTGTTTGCGCTCTGCGCGCCGCCCCTGAGCTGCGTCTCGCCATTGTCGGCGCGCACGAACATCACGCCCGGCACGATGTCGGCAAAGGCAAGGAAGTTGCGCGAGGACTGCGGCAGCGTCTCGATCTGCTTCTGGGTGACGTACGTCGCGATTTCCGAGGTCTTGGTCTCCACCAGCGCCGGCGCGATCACCGTCACCGTGCCGAGCGTGGTGACGTCTCCTGCAGTCGGCGTTTCGGCGACCCCGCCGACGCCCAGATCCAGCGTCGCGGTCTGGCCGACCTGCACGGTCACGTTCTGCGAACTGGTTTTTCCACCTGCGGCGACATCGATGCGGTAGCTGCCCGGCGGCAGGCCGACGAGGCTGTAGCTGCCGTTGCTGGCCGACTGCACGCTGCGCGTGAGGCCGGTGGCGAGGTTGGTGGCGGTGACCCTGGCGTCTGCCGCAGGGGTGGAGTCGACCATCACCTGGCCGCGGATCGTTGCGGCCGTGGACTGCGCGAACGCGTTCGGGGCTGCGATGACGAGGCAACTCGCCAGCGCGCAGCACAGCAACGTGCGGTTGTAACGGCGTGTCAAACGGTTCTGAGGCTTCATGACGTTCCCCTCCCAGGGCGGTCAAGGTATTTGTAATCGGTTACACCAGCGGACAACGAGGAATCACGGATTGTGCTGCGGCGGAAACAGGAGCCAGGATCGGATCATGAGCTGTCGGCCCGCGCGCGGGTGGACTCGCGAACGACCAGCTCGGTCACCAGCGGCTCCGGCGTCGCTACCGGCGCCCCCGGGACCCGGTCGAGCAGCATGCGCATCGCCCGTCCGCCGAGCTCGGGAATGTCGACCCGCATCGTCGTCAGCGCAGGATGGACGTAGTACGCGAGCGGGATGTCGTCGAAGCCGGCGAGCGCGATTTCATCGGGCACGCGCACCCCGGCCTGGTTGAACGCGAACAGGCAGCCCAGCGCCATCATGTCGTTGGCGGCGAAGACCGCGTCGGGCCGTTGCGAGGCCGTGAGCAGGACGCGTCCGGCGCAATGCCCGGAAGCCTCGTTGAAGTCGCCGCGGATCACCCATGGCCTGGCGTCCGGCAGGCTTTCGCCGAGCCCGTCGTGGTAGCCGCGCAGGCGCTCGTGCGCATCGAAATTGTCGTGCGGCCCGGAAATGAAGGCGATACGGCGATAACCGCAGTCGACCAGATGGCGCACCATCGTGCGCGCGCCACCGTAATTGTCGACGCTGAGCGTGCTGCATCCTGCCGCCGACGCATGCGTGTTCATCAGCACGGCGGGAAGCGACGGCAGCAGGTTGTCGCTGAGATAGTCGACATTGCCGACGTACGGCGACATCACCAGCAGCCCGTCGACGCGCCCGCGCATCGTTCGCAACGCCACGGCCTGCTCCTCGGGATGACCGTGGTAGCTGGAGACCAGCAGGTGCAGCCCGCGCTCGCGCGCGACGCCGTCGATGCCGCGCATCAGCTCCGAGAAGAATTCGCCGTGGAGGTCGGGCAGGACGACGCCGATGGTGTCGGTGCGGCGGCTGCTGAGGCTGCGCGCCGCGTGGTGCGGGCTGTAGCGCAATTCCTCGGCGATGCCGAGCACGCGCCGGCGCACCGCCTCGGCGACGTTGACATGGCCATTGAGCGCGCGTGACACGGTCGCGACCGAGACATTGGCCCGACGCGCGACATCCTTGATGGTGACTGCGTCGCCCATCCGCCCCTCCGCGGTTTGCGACTACCCCGGAGGACTGTAAACGTTTTCACGTAAAAGTGTAAAGCAATCGTTATCACCCGGCCACGATGCTGCGCAGGAGCCTTGGAAGCAGGGCTTGCACGGGCTTCGGATGTTGCATTGCAACAAGATCGTCACCACCCGATTCACGCTGCATCGCAAAACTGATGTGCGGATCATTCTTCCGGCGTGGCGGCATGAATCGACAGCGCGTGGATGTCGGTCGCCATCATGTCGCCGAGAGCGGCGTAGATCGCGCGATGCCGCGCCAGCGGACCCAGCCCCACGAACGCATCGCTGACGACCTCCACCGTGAAATGGCCGCGGCCATCGCGTGCACCGGCATGGCCCGCGTGCTCGTGGCTGTCGTCGATCACCTCCAGCACGACCGGTGCAAACGCATTCGCCAGCAACGCGCGCATCCGTGCGATCCGCTCCCGATTCGCCGCTGGCACGCTCACGGCAGTACCGGCCGGAACGGCCGCACCTCGACCCGCAGGTACACGCCGGCCGCCACATAGGGATCGGCATCGGCCCAGGCACGCGCCTCGGCCAGCGACGGGAACTCGGCGATCACGATGCTGCCGCTGAAACCGGCCGGGCCCGGATCCTCGGCGTCGATCGCCGGGCAGGGCCCCGCCAGCAGCAGCCGGCCGGCATCGCGCAACGCATGCAGCCGTGCCAGGTGCCCGGCGCGTGCCGCCAGCCGCTGCGCCAGCACGTCGGTGCCGTCGTGTCCCTCGATCGCGTACCACATGCAGCTTCGTCCTGGATGGCCTCCCGGGAATTGTAGCTGGCGCATCCGACGCACCTGGCCGTGCAATCACATTCAGGCCAGCGCTGGACACGCTCCGGTGCAGCCCGTACCCTTGGCTCCATTGCTCGAGGCCGGACCGCAGCGGCCACGCTCCTCACAAGCTCCGGCGCGACCCAGGCCCCACGCCTCGCCTCGCCGGATCCGCTGCCACCCACCGGCCCGCGCCCAACGATCTTCCGCGCTGTCCGCCGCCTCCAGCGGCGCACCTCACGTGCGGCGTCAGGGGATGTTCCGATTCGCGACGTCGTATCAGCCGCTATGCATGTGTGACCACGGCCGCGCCCACCCAGCGCGCGCTCCAGCGACACCGTGTGGTCCGAGCGGCCACAGCTTCACGACCACTGACGCATGACAGTCGAAACCGCGCCCGACGCGATACCCCAAAATCCCGCCCCACCGCATCCGCAGCAGCAGGAAATGCCGCTGGCGATGGTGCTCGGCCAGCCGCTGCTGCAGATTCCGCAGGATCTGTACATTCCGCCGGACGCGCTGGAAGTCATCCTCGACGCCTTCGAGGGCCCGCTCGACCTGCTGCTGTACCTGATCCGCCGGCAGAACCTCGACATCCTCGACATCCCGGTCGCCGAGATCACCCGCCAGTACGTCGACTACATCCAGGCCATGCACGAGATGCGTTTCGAGCTGGCCGCCGAATACCTGGTGATGGCCGCGATCCTGGCCGAGATCAAGTCGCGCATGCTGTTGCCGCGCGCGACCATGGACGAGAGCGAGGAAGGCGATCCGCGCGCCTAGCTGGTACGCCGGCTGCAGGAATACGAGCGCTTCAAGCAGGCCGCCGAAGATATCGACGCCCTGCCCCGGCAGGACCGCGACACCACGCCGGCGACCGCATTCGTGCCCGATCGCGCCTCGGTCCGGCTGCCACCGCCAGTCGATTTGCGCGAGATGCTGCTGGCATTGAACGACGTGCTCAAGCGCGCCGAGCTGTACACCCAGGTCGCGATCAAGCGCGACGCGCTCAGCGTGCGCCAGCGCATGGGCGAACTGCTCACCCGACTGGAGGACGGCAGGTTCCACCGCTTCGAGTCGCTGTTCGAGCCGCGCGAAGGCAAGCTCGGCGTGGTCGTCACCTTCCTGGCGTTGCTGGAGCTGGCCAGGGAACAACTGCTCGATCTCGTGCAGGAGGCGCCACTGGCGCCTGCCGTCGTCGGGATCATCTACGTGAAGTCCCTCGCCATCGGCGAAGGCGACCCGGCCGCACTGGAGTTGTCGAGCGAATTCGACGACGCAGGCGACGCCGCCAATGAATCCAACGCATAAGCCATCCATGGACCAGACCCTCATCACCCGCATCGTCGAGGCCGCACTGCTCGCCGCCAACCAGCCGCTGACGCTGTTGCAACTGCACGCACTGTTTCCGGAGGAAGCGCCCGCGCCGGCCGACAGCGTCGAGCAGGCGCTGGAGACGCTGCGCAACGATTGCCAGGACCGCGGCGTCGAACTGGTCGAACTCGCCTCCGGCTTCCGCTACCAGGTCCAGGCCGATGTGCACGCCTGGGTCGCACGGCTTTGGACCGAGCGCCAGACCCGCTACACCCGTGCCACGCTCGAAACGCTGGCGCTGATCGCCTACCGCCAGCCGATCACCCGCGGCGAGATCGAGCAGGTGCGCGGCGTCGCGGTCAACAGCAACATCATCAAGGCACTGGAAGAGCGCGAGTGGATCCGCGTGGTCGGCCACCGCGACGTGCCCGGCAAGCCGGAACTGCTCGCCACCACCAGGACCTTCCTCGACTACTTCAACCTCAAGCGGCTCGACCAGCTGCCACCACTGTCTGAGCTCAAGGACATCGGCGAACTTGAGCCGCAGTTCCGGTTCGACGGCGCGCAAATCGAAAGGGGGTCAGAGTCACTTTCCCCTGATTCCCATTCGCCATCAGCGCTACTTGAGGAAAGTAACTCTGACCCCCTTTCGCAAGACGAATCCCATGACACCGCCCTCGCCGAAGACGGCGACAGCGACCGGAGCAACACATGACCGAGAAACAACGTCGACCGCTGACCCTGAAGCGCGACAACGACACCACCACTCCTGAAGCCCCGCGGCTCGAGGAGCGCCTGCACAAGGTGCTCGCACAGGCCGGCCTGGGCTCGCGCCGCGCGCTCGAGCAGCGCATCGCCGACGGCCTGGTCAAGGTCAATGGCGAAATTGCCCAGGTAGGCATGAGCGTCAAGGGCGGCGACAGGATCGAGATCGACGGCCGCACCTTCGTCGCCAGCGCGCTGACCGAACCCAGCCGCGTGCTGACGTACAACAAGCCCGAGGGCGAAGTCACCACGCGCGAGGATCCCGAAGGCCGCCCGACCATCTTCGAGGCGCTGCCCGCGCTGAAGGGCGCGCGCTGGATCGCGATCGGACGGCTGGACATCAACACCACCGGACTGCTGCTGCTGACCACCGACGGCGAACTCGCCAACGCGATGATGCATCCCTCGTTCGAGGTCGAGCGCGAATACGTCTGCCGCGTGCGCGCGCCGGAAGGCCAGGAAACCGTGCCCGACAATCTGGTCGACCGACTCAAGCGCGGCGTCGCGCTGGAGGACGGCCCGGCGAAGTTCGACGACATCGAACGCATCGGCGGCAGCGATTCGCACGACTGGTTCCGGGTGCTGCTCAAGGAAGGCCGCAACCGCGAAGTGCGCCGGTTGTGGGAGTCGCAGGGTTGCCAGGTCAGCCGCCTCAAGCGCATCCGTTACGGCGACGTGTCGCTTCCGCAACCGTTGTTGCGCGGGCAATCGCAGGAACTGCCTGCCGACAAGGTCGAAGCGCTGCGCAAGAAACTCGG
>JBDSFV010000109.1:0-6223 GCA_039919355.1 Luteimonas sp.
GACCTTCTGGCCTTCCTGCAGCGACTTGAAGCCGCTGCCCTGGATCGAGCGGAAATGCACGAACAGGTCCGCGCCGCTCTCCGGGGTGATGAAGCCGAAGCCCTTGGCGTCGTTGAACCACTTGACGGTACCGGTCTGACGATCCGACATGTTTATTACTCCTTGAAACGAGGTTTTGGTGTACACGGTCACATCCACACGATGCGTACCGGACTGTCGAGCAAGGGGTAAATGACGCGAGAGCGATGTAGCGGATCGTTGGATCTACCGCATCGGAGCCACGATGTACCGTGATCCCGGCTTTGAACAGTGCGCGCACCATACCCTACTTTCGGTCACAAGTGTGAATGGGAGGCGTCGCGGGTTCAGCCCTACCAGTCGGCGTGATCCGGCAGCAGCCCGCGCAGCTCGGCGTCGGTGATGTTGCGCCACTGGCCGGGCTTGAGATGGCCGAGCTTGACGCTGCCGATCCGCACCCGCAGCAGCTGCTTGACCCGGTACTTGAAGTGCGCCGCCATCAGCCGGATCTGCCGGTTCAGGCCCTGCACCAGCACGATCCGGAAGCCGAAGCGGCCGAGCTTGCCGGTGCGGCATGGCAGGGTCAGCTCGCCGTGCAACGGCACCCCGCGGCTCATGCCGCGCAGGAACTCGTCGGTCACCGGGTGGTTCACCGCGACCAGGTATTCCTTCTCCAACTTGTTCTCGGCGCGCAGGATCGCGTTGACGATGTCGCCGTTGCTGGTCAGCAGGATCAGGCCCTCGGAATCCTTGTCGAGCCGGCCGATCGGGAAGATCCGCTGCTGGTGGCCGACGAAGTCGACGATGTTGTCCTTCACCGACGACTCGGTGGTCGAGGTGATCCCGACCGGCTTGTTCAGCGCGATGTACACGTGCTTGCGCTGGCCCTTGGCGGCCGTGCGTACGCGCAGCGACTGGCCGTCGATGCGGACCTCGTCGCCCTCGCCCACCTCGGCACCGATCCGCGCCCGCAGGCCGTTGACGGTGACCCGGCCTTCGGCGACCAGGCGGTCGGCCTCGCGGCGCGAGCAGTACCCGGTGTCGCTGATGTGCTTGTTGAGGCGCATGGGGTCCGGCCGGATCGAGGACGCGCATGCTGCCACAGCAGCCGCGCGGCGTCAGTCCGCGAGCAGGTCGGCGTATTGCGGGTGCCGGTCGAAATAAGTCCTCGCATACGAGCAGGCCGGGGTCACCTTCAGGCCTGCGGCACGGGCATGGTCCAGTGCCACGCGCATCAACTCGCCACCGATCCCGCGGCCGCTGATCGCGGCCGGCACGTCCGTGTGGGTGATCCGGATCGCGTCCGCGCGAAGCTGGTAGTCGAGGTGCGCCTCGACACCGTCGACGTCGGCGGCAAAGCGCTGGTGTTCAGGATCGTGGCGGACATCGATGGCCTGCGTGGCGCTATTCATATGAAGCCCTGTCGATGGAGCATTTCAACGACTGTCGCGCTTGCCCTGGTTATGCCGATCCTGGGTGCTGATGCTGCCCTCGATGGCGTTCATCCGGCTTTCTCCTGCATGCAGGTCGACGGCCTTGGCTTTGGCCTCGTCCGACTGGAAGCCGGCTCTGGGCGCTTCTCCATGCTGCTGCGTTTCGAGCGCCTGCCACGGAGGTGTCTCGCGATCGTGCACCTGCTTGGCCTCAAGCAAGGCACGGGTGTTGGCCAGCGCCTTTTCGGGGGTGATCCTGCGCGGCGCGCGTTTGGCTGCCGTGCGCGTGGATGCCGCTTTCGCCGGCGTCTTGCGCGTAGCCGACTGCGCAGCCTTGGCGACAGGTCGCTTGCCGGCTGCCGTTTCCATGGCCATCTTCTGCAAGGGGCGCTTGCTTG
The DNA here is from genome assembly GCA_039919355.1 of Luteimonas sp. Lineage (GTDB taxonomy): Bacteria > Pseudomonadota > Gammaproteobacteria > Xanthomonadales > Xanthomonadaceae > Cognatiluteimonas. Next base: position 1,850 of record JBDSFV010000109.1, read on the forward strand.
CGCTCTTGCGCACGGTCTTCTTCGCTGCAACCTTCTTTGCCGCGATCTTTTTTGCAGGTGTCCGCCTGGCGCCAGCCTTGCGCGCCGGCGCCTTGGCCGTCTTGCGCGCGGCCGCGGTGCCGCTGCCGCGTTTCGCCGCGGTCTTCTTCACCACTTTCTTCGCTGTTGCCCTCTTCGCGGCCGTCTTGCTGCTCGCGGATTTGCGGGGCCTGGTGGTCGCCATGCGTTCCTCCGGTCGAAGCGTTCGCGCGGCTGGTGCCGCCGTACCTCGATACCACGCACGACATTCAGGCCGGGTGAGCGTGGCGCCTCAGCCGAACGATGGATGCAGCAGCCGTTGCAGGAAGGTCGCCCCGACCCGCGGTTCCATCAGCAGCGTGAACAACACGCCGTAGCCGGCACCCCACAGGTGTGCGCTGTGATTGACGTTGTCGCGACCGTGCCGGTCCATCCAGATCGAATATCCGACGTAGAGCACGCCGTAGACGATCGCCGGCACCGGCAGGAAGAACACGAAGATCAGTGACCACGGCTGCACCAGGATGAAGGCGAACAGTACCGCCGACACCGCGCCGGACGCACCGAGACTGCGGTAGCGCGGGTCGTGGCGGTGGCGCAGGTAAGTGGGCAGGATCGCCACCAGCAGCGCGGACAGGTAGAACAGCACGAAACCCGCGCGGCCGATGTAGGGCACGAACCACTGCTCGACCAGCCGCCCGAAGAAGTACAGCGTGATCATGTTGAACAGCAGGTGCTGCCAGTCGGCATGGATGAAACCATGCGTGACCAGGCGGTCGTACTGGTGCTGGCGTTCGATCGCCGGCGGCCACAGGATCAGGCGCTCGAGCAGGCGCGGGTTGTTGAACGCCAGCCACGACACCAGTACGGTGATGCCGACGAGCACTACGGTCAGCGAGATTCCCATCAGCTCAGGCCCACTCGGTCAAGCCTTCGCTTTCGTACAGCGCCGCGAACGACGGCCGCGCCTTCATGCGCTGCACCAGCGCCACGAGATGAGGCCAGTCGGTCGCCGGGCGCGGCATGTTGCGCGACCAGCGCATCAGCATGGTCATGTAGAAGTCGGCGGCCGAAAGCGTCTGGCCGAGCAGATATGGGCCATGCGCCGCGAGATGCGCATCGATGCGGTCCCACGCGGCTTCGATGCGCGGACGGACGTGCTCGCGCGCCGCGTCGGCGTGTTCCGCGCCCGCGGCCTCGTGCGGATACCACCACAGCCGGAACAACGGTTGCACCGCGTTGGCGAGGTGGAACATCCATTGGTGGTACTCGACGCGACGCGGATCGTCGAGCGCCGGCGCCAGCCCTGCCTGCGGGTGCCGATCGGCCAATGTCATCGCCAGTGCCGCCGCCTCGAACCGCGGCTTGCCATCGACGACCAGCGTCGGCACCACGCCGTTGGGATTGAGCGCCAGGTATTCCGGCCGCTTCTGCGCACCCGCCGCGGTGTCGACGAGTTGCAGTTCGTGCGGGACGTCGAGTTCGAGCAGCAGCCAGTGCACCAGCATGCTCGCCGCGCCTGGTGCGTAATACAGCTGGTACATGCGATGTCTCCACGGATATCGGGAATGCCGCGCAGTCTATGCGAAAGCCATATCTGCCGGTGATGCTGGTGCAGGGCGGCATCCACGCCGGCGAGATCGACGGCAAGGACGCAGGCTTTCTTGCCCTGCGGCAGGCGCTGGACGGCGAAGCCGCGCCAGGTACGCTGGAAAAGCAGGTGCTGCTGTTCGTCCCGGTATTCAATGTCGACGGCCACGAACGCTTCGGCGCATGGCATCGCCCCAACCAGCGCGGCCCCGAGGAAATGGGCTGGCGCACCACCGCGCAGAACTACAACCTCAATCGTGACTACGTGAAGGCCGACACACCGGAAATGCAGGCGATGCTGCGGCTGGTGAACGCCTGGGATCCGATCGTCTCGGTCGACCTGCACGTCACCGACGGCGCCAGGTTCGAGCACGACGTGTCGATCACCGAGGAACCCGTGCACGCCGGCGACCCGGAATTGCGCAAGGCCGGCCGCGCCATGCGCGATGCGGTGATCGCCAGTCTGGCAACGCAGGGATCGCTGCCGCTGGCGTTCTAACCCTCGTTCGTCGAGAACGACAATCCTGCGTCCGGTTTTGCCGACGGCGTGCCGACGCCGCGCTTCTCGCATGGCTATACCTTGCTGCGGAACCGCTTCGGCGTCCTGGTCGAGACGCATTCCTGGAAGGACTACGCGACGCGAGTGCGCATTACCCGCAACACCGTCGTCGACCTGCTGGAGCTGACCGCGCAGCACGGCCGCGACTGGCTCGCGTTGGCGCACGCTGCCGACGCGCGTGCGGAAAAGCTCGCCGGCACACCGGTCGCGTTGGACTACAAGGCGAGCGACAAGGCCCGCACCGTCGCCTTCCGCGTCTACGCCTACACGCGCACACCGTCGGACATCTCCGGCGCGCCGATGACCCGCTACGACGAATCCACGCCGCAAGTCTGGAACCTGCCGCTGCGCGATGACATCCAGCCCGACCACGTGGTCGTCGCACCGAAGGCCGGCTACCTGGTGCCGGCCGCACATGCGGCCTGGGTCGGCGAGAAGCTGAAGCAGCACGGCATCGCGTTCCGGCGGCTGGACCATGCCATGCCGCAGGCGCAGGTCGAGGCATTCCGCGCGGACACCGCGGCCTTCGCCGCACAGTCTTTCGAGGGCCGCCAGCGCCTCGACATCGCCGGCCACTGGAAGCCCGAAACCCAGGATCTCGTCGCCGGTGCGCTGTTCGTGCCGATCGCGCAACCCAGGGCGCGGCTGGTGATGGCGCTGCTGGAACCGCAGGCGCCGGATGCACTGCTCGCCTGGGGCGAGTTCAACAATGCCTTCGAGCAGAAGGAATTCATGGAGCCCTATGTGGCCGAAGAGGTGGCGCGTGCCATGCTGGCCGCCGACCCGCAGCTGAAGGCCAATTTCGAACAGCGGTTGCAGACCGATGCCGCCTTCGCGAAGGATCCGCAGGCACGGCTGGATTTCTTCTATCGCCGGCATGCGTCGTATGACAGTCGGTACCGGTTGTATCCGGTGCTGCGGGCCGCGGACGCCCCGGAATGATGCCGGCACCGCGACCCGCGGGATCTGTGCCAAGATAGGGTGGAATGACCGGGACCGATCGCCGATGACCGTCGCCATCGAAACCAACGACGCCGACCGCGAGCAGTTGCGCAACTGGCTGCTTGCCACCGCCACCGGCAATCGCCGGGCGTTCGAGGACCTGTACCAGCGCACCTCCGCGAAACTTTTCGGTATCTGCCTGCGTATCTTGCATGAACGCAGCGAAGCCGAAGAGGTCCTCCAGGATGTCTATCTCACCATCTGGCGCAAGGCCGCGCAGTACGACGGCGAGCGCGCCAGCCCGATCACGTGGCTGGCGATGATCGCGCGCAACAAGGCGATCGACCGGTTGCGCGTGGGCCGGATCGACCGCACCGCGGTGCCGATCGACTTCGCCGCCGAACTGGCCGATGAGGGAATGCCCGCCGCCGCGCTGGTCGAGGCAGCAGCCGAAAGCCAGCGCCTGCAAAACTGCCTCGACGAACTCAGCGGCGAGCAGCGCGGCGCGATCCGCGTCGCCTTCTTCGAGGGCTGCACCTACGAGGAGATCGCCACGCGCAGCGCGACCCCGCTGGGCACCATCAAGAGCTGGATCCGCCGCGGCCTGCTCAAGCTGAAGGATTGCCTGCAGCGATGAGCCCGAGCGAGCGCCCTTACGAGAGCGATTCCGGCGGCCAGGATAGCGACCTGATGGCCGCCGAATACGTTCTCGGCCTGCTCGATGCGGTCGCCCGGCGCGAGGCGCAGGCGCGGCTCGAACGCGATCCTGTTTTTGCCGCCAAGGTCGCGCGCTGGGAGTCGCACTTCACGCCCTGGCTCGAAGCGATCGCGCCGGTAGAAGTCCCGGCCGCGTTGTGGCCACGCATCCGCACGATCTTGTGGCAGCACGAATTGCCGACACGCGACGCACAGGCATCGCTGCCAGTGCGCCCATCGCTGTGGCAGAACCTCGGATTCTGGCGCGGCCTCGCCGCGGGCGGTTTCGCCGTCGCCGTGGCCAGTGTCACCGCGCTGCTGCTGGCGACGCGACAGTTGCCGGCACCGCCCGCACTGGCCCCCGTGGTCGTGGCGCCGACACCAGCCGCGCCGATGGTGGTCTCGCTGCGCCACGACGACGGTAGTACCGCCTACACCGCCACCATCGATCCCGACAACGGCACGATCGTGCTGGTGCCGATCCAGCTCGGCGGCGATCAATCACTCTCGCCTGAGCTCTGGCTGATTCCTGCCGGCGGCAGTCCGCAATCGCTGGGCATGATCGACCG
>JBDSFV010000110.1:0-13535 GCA_039919355.1 Luteimonas sp.
GCACGGCGTTGGCCGGCAACATCGGCTTGCCGCTCCTGGAGCTGCTCGATGCAACCGCGGAGTTCTGGGCGATCGAACTCTCGAGTTACCAGACCGGCGATGTCGCGGCGAGCGGTGTTCGCCCGGAGGTCGCGGTCGCGCTCAACGTGTTTCCCGAACATCTCGACTGGCACGGCTCCGAAGCACGCTACGTCGAGGACAAGTTGAGACTGCTCACCGAGGCCAGGCCGCGCATCGCCGTGCTCAACGCGAATGACCCGACCTTGGCAGCGCTATCGGTTGCCCACAGCGAGGTGCGCTGGTTCGGTCGCGAAGACGGCTGGCACCTGCGTGGCGATGCGCTGCACCGTGGCGGCGACTTCGTGATGGACACCGCGACGCTGCCGCTGCCGGGCCGCCACAACCGCGGCAACCTGTGCGCGGCGCTCACCGCGATCGAGGCGCTGGGCCTCGATGCGACGGCGCTGGCGCCGCACGCCGCGACGTTCCGGCCGCTGCCGCATCGCCTGCAGACGCTCGGTACGCGTGGGGGCATCACCTGGGTCAACGATTCGATCAGCACCACGCCGCACGCGAGCATCGCCGCACTGGACCTGTTCCGCGACCGACGCGTCGTCCTCCTGGTCGGCGGCCACGATCGCGGCCTCGACTGGACCGCGTTCGCCGATGCGATGCGTCGGCATGCGCCGGCCGCGATCGTCACCATGGGCCAGAACGGGCCACGGATTCTCGAATTGCTGGCGCCGACCGCCACGGCGTGTGGGTTCGCGTTGCAGGCCGCCAGCGATCTTGGGAAAGCCGTTGCGCTTGCCGCCAGGCTGCTCGATGGAGAGGGCGTGGTGCTGCTGTCGCCGGGCGCGCCGAGCTTCGGTGCCTACCGCGACTACACCGAGCGTGGCCGTCATTTCGCGGTACTTGCCGGCTTCGACCCGGAAGCGATCGCGTCGATCGCGGGACTCGGCATCGCCTAGCTTGCGGGGACACTTTCACGATGATTGAACGCATGCTGCGTACGCTCGCCGCGTCGAACCCGGGAGAATCGCCATGAACCGCATCATCGCCGCGCTGTCGCTGCTGGTCCTGTCCGCGCCCGCCTTCGCCGCGATGCAGGCCAAGCCGGTCGAATGGACGCTGGGCAAACAGGATTTCAGCGGATTCCTCGTCTACGACGATGCGAGCGCGGTCAAACGTCCGGGCATCGTCATGGTGCCGGACTGGAAAGGCGCCACCGATGCGGCAGTCGCGACCGCGAAGAAACTCGCTGGCAGCCAGTACGTGATCCTGGTCGCCGACGTCTACGGCAAGGGCGTGCGGCCCAAGGACGATGCCGCGGCGATGGCCCAGGTCAAGCAGCTGTACGCCGATCGCAGCGTGCTGCGAGCGCGCGCCGACAAGGCGCTGCAGGTGCTGAAAGCGCAGGCCGGGACTGCGCCGCTGGATCTGACCAAACTCGGCGCGATCGGCTTCTGCTTCGGCGGCGCGACCGCGCTGGAACTGGCGCGCAGCGGCGCCGACATCGCCGGCGTGGTCAGCTTCCACGGCGGCCTCGACACTTCGATGCCGGCGAAACATGGCGCGGTCAAGGCCAGCCTGCTGGTGCTCAACGGAGCCGACGACCAGGGCACCACGGCCGAAGACATCGCCAGCTTCCAGAAGGAAATGGACGCGGCCGGCGTCGACTGGCAGTTGGTCAACTTCAGCGGCGCGGTGCACTGTTTCGCGCTGGAAAATGCGAACTCGCCGCCGGGCTGCGTCTACAACCCGCGCGCAGCGAAACGCGCGTTCGTGATGATGTACGGCTTCTTCCGCGAACGCTTCGCGGCGAAGTAGGCGCAGTCAGCTGTCGCGGCTGACCGCGTAGCGCGCCAGGCCGCGCAATGCGGCGACCGCATCGTTTTCCGCCAGGCCGTCAAGCGCACGTTCGGCGGCCTGCGCGTATTCGCCGGCGCGATTGCGGCTGTAGTCGAGGCCGCCGCTGGCGTTGATCGCAGCCAGCGCATCGGGCATGCCGCCGGTATCGCCGGTTTGGATGATCGCGCGCAGCCGGTCGCGGGTAGCGTCATCCACATGTGCCATCGCGTGGATCAGGGGCAGCGTCGCCTTGCCCTCGGCAAGGTCGTCGCCCAAATGTTTACCGAGCGCAGATTCGTCGGCCGAATAGTCGAGCACGTCGTCTGCGATCTGGAACGCGTAGCCGAGGTTGAGACCGTAGCCGTGCAGGCGTTGCTGGGTCGCGGCGTCGGCGCCGGCAAGCAGCGCGCCCAGGCGCGTCGCGGCCGCGAACAGCACCGCGGTCTTGCGCTCGATCACGCGCAGGTAGGCGGCCTCGTCGGTGTCGGGATTGCGCACGTGCAGCAGCTGCAGCACCTCGCCCTCGGCGATCTGGTTGGTGGTGTCGGCGAGGATGCGCATGACTTCCGCGCGTTCCAGTTCGACCATCAGCTGGAAGCTGCGCGAGTACAGGAAATCCCCCACCAGCACGCTGGCGGCATTGCCCCAGACCGCGTTCGCGGTCTGGCGGCCGCGGCGCAGGTCGGATTCGTCGACCACGTCGTCGTGCAGCAGGGTCGCGGTGTGGATGAACTCGATCACCGCCGCCAGCTGGTGTGCGTCTGTGCCGGCGCTTTCATCAGGGTGGCCGCCGAGCGCACGCGCCGCCAGCAACAGCAGCATCGGCCGCAGCCGCTTGCCGCCTGCGCCGATGATGTACCCGGCGACCTGGTTGATCAGCATCACGTCCGAGGCCAGCCGGCGCCGGATCAGCGTATCGACCGCGGTCATGTCGGCCCGGGTGAGGGCCTGGATTTCCGGCAAATTCGACGCGGCCTGGCGGGACGGGGCGGAATCCATGGGCGGACCGGACGGGTGGGCCCGTGATTATACGGAGCGCCCGCGGCGCCCTCGGAAAAATCCCACACCCGCGTGCGGCAGCGGCCGATCGCGCGGAGGCCGCGGGTATACTTCAATCCATGACGCCCGATCCTGGGCGGTCTCAGCGAAGGACAGTCATGGCTCGCGGCGTAAACAAGGTGATCCTCGTCGGCAACCTCGGCAACGATCCCGAAATCAAGTACACCCAGGGCGGCATGGCCGTCTGCTCCCTGTCACTGGCCACCACCAGCGTGCGCAAGGACAAGGACGGCCAGCAGATCGAGAAGACCGAGTGGCACCGGGTCAAGCTGTTCGGCAAGCTCGGGGAGATCGCCGGCGAGTACCTGAAGAAGGGCCGCCAGGTCTACATCGAAGGCTCGATCCGCTACGACAAGTTCACCGGCGCCGATGGCGTCGAGAAGTACTTCACCGATATCGTCGCCGACGAGATGCAGATGCTCGGCGGCGGTGGCGAAGGCCGCGGCGAGCCGCGCGCCGAGCATAGCGAGCGCGCATCCCGGCCGCAGCGCAGCGAATCCCCCCCGCGTCGCGACGCGCCGGCGCAACGTCCGCCGCCGGCCGACGATTTCGCCGATGACGACATCCCGTTCTAGGGACTGCGTTCGGCATGCAGGGCTTGATCCGCAATCCGTGACAGGGAGGTTTGAGTGCAGACGTGGCTGGTCACCGGCGGTGCCGGTTTCATTGGTGGAAATTTCGTACTGGAGGCGGTGCGGCGAGGCGTCCGCGTGGTCAATCTCGACGCGCTGACCTATGCCGGCAACCGCGACACGCTGGCCTCGCTCGATGGGGATCCGAGCCACGTTTTCGTGCACGGCGACATCGGCGACCGTGCGCTCGTGGCGGCGCTGCTGGTGGCACACAATCCCGATGCGGTGATCAATTTCGCCGCCGAGAGCCATGTCGACCGTTCGATCGACGGCCCGGCCGCGTTCGTGCAGACCAATGTCGTCGGCACGCTGGCGCTGCTGGAAGCGGTGCGCGACCACTGGCGCGGGCTGGACGGTGAAGCAAGACAGCGATTCCGCTTCCTGCACGTCTCCACCGACGAGGTCTACGGCTCGCTCGGCGATACCGGCAAGTTCACCGAGGAAACCCCGTACGCACCGAACTCGCCGTACTCGGCGTCGAAGGCCGCCTCCGACCACCTGGTGCGCGCGTTCCACCACACATACGGGCTGCCGGTGCTGACCACCAACTGCTCGAACAATTACTGGCCGTACCAGTTCCCGGAGAAGCTGGTCCCGCTGATCATCGCCCGTGCATTGGCCGGCGAGCCATTGCCGGTCTATGGCGACGGCAGGAACGTGCGCGACTGGCTCTACGTCGGCGACCATTGCGCCGCGATCCGCGTGGTGCTGGAACGTGGCCGCGTCGGTGAGACCTACAACGTCGGTGGCGATGCCGAGATGCAGAACATCGATGTCGTCAACACGATCTGCGCGCTGCTCGATGCCCGCCGCCCGCGCGCCGACGGCCAGCCGCGCAACAGCCAGGTCACCTACGTCACCGATCGCCCCGGCCATGACCGCCGCTACGCGATCGATAGCTCGAAGCTCCAGGCCGAGCTCCGCTGGCGGCCGGCCTACAGCTTCGAGCAGGGCATCGCCGGCACCGTCGACTGGTACCTGGACCACCAGGATTGGGTGCGGCGCGTGCTCGATGGCAGCTATCGGCTCGAGCGCATCGGTGGAGTCGCCGCATGACCGCTGAATTGAAAAGTCCGCACAAGGATGTGCGCGCTGTTGCGAGAGACTCGCGTAAAGGCATCATCCTGGCCGGTGGCTCCGGCACGCGGCTGTACCCGATCACCCAGGCGATCAGCAAGCAGCTGCTGCCGATCTACGACAAGCCGATGATCTACTACCCTCTCAGCGTGCTCATGCTGTCGGGGATCCGCAAGGTTCTGATCATCAATACCCCGCACGAGCAGGCGCTGTTCAAGTTACTGCTCGGCGATGGCTCACAGTGGGGCATGCAAATCGAATATGCGGTGCAGCCGAGTCCGGACGGACTGGCGCAGGCGTACCTGATCGGACGCGAGTTCGTCGCCGGCCAGCCGAGTTGCCTGGTGCTCGGCGACAACATCTTCTACGGACACGGCTTGACCGAGGTGCTGCAGCGGGCATCCGCGCGCCAGGACGGCGCCACCGTGTTCGGTTACTGGGTGCGCGATCCGGAGCGCTACGGCGTCGCCGAGTTCGACCCATCAGGTCGTGTCATCGGTTTGGAGGAAAAGCCGAATGCGCCCCGTTCGCACTATGCCGTCACCGGCCTGTATTTCTATGACGGTCGCGCGAGTGAATATGCCGCCGCGCTGAAACCATCGGCGCGCGGCGAACTCGAGATCACCGACCTCAACCGCTGCTACCTGGAGCAGGGCGCACTGCAGCTGGAAAAGCTGGGCCGCGGTTACGCCTGGCTCGACACCGGCACTCATGAGTCGCTGGTTGAGGCTTCGACCTACATCGAAACGATCGAGAAGCGCCAGGGGCTGCGCGTGAGCTGCCCCGAGGAAATCGCCTATTTCAACCGCTGGATCGACGACGCACAGCTGCGTGAGCTCGCCAGGCCGCTGGCGAAGAACGGCTACGGCCAATATCTGCTCAGCCTGCTCGAACACGGTCGCGTCGAATGAAAGCCGCTTTTTATGAAAATCATTGAGACCGACCTGCCTGGCTGCATGGTGCTCGAGCCGCAGGTGTTCGGCGACGAACGCGGCTTCTTCTACGAATCCTTCAACCACGACAAGCTTGCGGGCATCGGTCTGAGTCCGAACTTCGTGCAGGGCAACGTGTCGTCGTCGGTGCGCGGCGTGCTGCGCGGACTGCATTACCAATGGCCGAAACCGCAAGGCAAGCTGGTCAGCGTGCTGGAAGGCGAAGTCTGGGACGTGGCGGTCGACATACGCCGCGGCTCGCCGAACTTCGGGCGCTGGACCGCAGCCGTGCTGAGCGCGGAGAACAAACGCCACTTCTGGATTCCCGAAGGCTTCGCGCATGGCTTCGTGACGCTCAGCGATCGTGCGCTGTTCACCTACCTGTGCACCGCGACCTACGACCGCGCCGCCGACGCTGGCATCCGTTGGGATGATCCGGACCTGGCGATCGACTGGCCGGTGAGCGCCCCGCTGCTGTCGGACAAGGACGCGAAGGCGCCGTTCCTGGCCGATGTCGCCGCAGAGCGCTTGCCCAGCTACACGGCATGAAAATCCTGCTGTTCGGCGGCAACGGCCAGCTCGGCACCGAGCTGCGCCTCAGCCTTGCTTCGCTCGGCGAAGTGACCGTGACCACGCGCAGCGGCGCACTCGCCGATGGAAGCCGATGTGAGATCGCCGACTTCGATCGGCCCGAAACCCTGCCGCCGCTGATCGGGCGCGTTGCCCCAGACGTGGTTGTCAACGCCGCCGCATATACCGCGGTCGATCGTGCCGAGGACGAGCGCGATGCGGTGTTCCGCGCCAACGCCGAGGCGCCGGGCACCATCGCCGAGGCGTGCGCGAAGCGCGATGCCCTGCTCGTGCATTACTCGACCGACTACGTATTCGACGGGCGCGGTACGCGTCCATATCGTGAGGATGATGCCACCGCACCGCTCGGCGTCTACGGCGCCAGCAAGCTCGTCGGCGAGGAGGCGGTTCGCGCCAGCGGCGCGCGCCATATGATCTTCCGCACCGCCTGGGTCTACGCCGCGCACTGCAGGAACTTCCTGCGCACCATGCTGCGGCTGGCCGCGGAGCGCGACGAGTTGCGCGTGGTCGCCGACCAAATCGGCTCGCCGACCCCCGCAGCACTGATTGCCGACACTACGGCGCAGATTTTGGTTCTGAGGCCGGAGGTATCCGGTCTGTGGCACCTCACCGCGTCGGGCCAGACCAGCTGGAACGGTTTTGCCGAGGAAATCTTCGACCAGGCGCTCTCCCAGGGGATCATCGCCCGCAGACCAGCGCTGCTGCCGATCGCGACCAGCGACTATCCGACAACGGCACGGCGTCCGGCCTACTCGGTGCTGGACTGCGGCCGGATCGCGGTCGATTTCGGTGTTCGGCTCCCACATTGGCGCGAGGGCCTCTCCGCCGTGCTTGGCGTGCCAGTTCCACCCAGGTAGGCTCCATCGGGCACGACACGCGTACCGAATCGTTGGGGAACAACTTGGGTATGAATGTGATGCCCGTTGCTGTGGCGGCGATCCTGCTGCTATCCAGTCAAGCCGCTGCCCAGACGGCCGCGCCGTACAAGATCGACCGGCGGGCATCATTTACTAGAACGATGGCTCGGTTCCTGTCGGGGCTGTGTTCATGGATGGAAAACCGCGGACCGCGTTCTTCGATGCCGCCGCGCCGGAAGCGCGCCTGTATCGCAGCCTCGAGGCCGCCTTCGGCGGAGACGTGCCTTTCATCACTTCCAGCACCACCGACGGCCGCCTTGCGCTTGTGCAGACCCACAGTGATCGCAACCCCGGCGACTTCTACGTATTCGATACCGTCGCCAAGAAGGCCGATCACCTGATCAGCCGCCGCAGCTGGTTCGACCCTGCGCGCATGGCCGAGGTCCGTCCTGTGTCCTTGAACGCACGCGACGGTTTGCCGTTGAAGGGTTATCTCACCTTGCCGCCCGGCTCGAACGGCAAGCACCTGCCATTGGTGGTGCTGCCGCATGGCGGTCCTTACCAGGCCCGCGACGACTGGGGCTTTGACGGCGAGCCGCAGATGCTCGCCGGTGCCGGTTACGCGGTGCTGCAGGTGAACTTCCGCGGGTCGCCGGGATACGGCCGCGCATTCGCGCTAGCCGGTGCACGCGAGTGGGGCGGCAAGATGCAGGACGACCTGACCGACGCGACCCGCTGGGCGATCCAGCAGGGCATCGCCGACCAGGATCGCATCTGCATCTATGGCGCCAGCTACGGGGCTTATGCGGCGTTGATGGGCGTGGCGAAGGAGCCAGCGCTGTACAAATGCGCGGTCGGTTATGTGGGCGTGTATGACCTTCCGATGATGTACGGCGAGGAAGCCATGCAACACGGGTCCAGCAAGACCTACCTGCGCGAATGGGTCGGCGAGCGCGAGCAGTTGGCGACGGTGTCGCCGGCGCGCATGGCCAACCGCATCAAAGTGCCGGTGTTTCTAGCCGCGGGTGGCGAGGACGAACAGGCGCCAATCGGGCATACCAAGGCGATGGAAAAGGCCTTGCGCGCGGCCGGGGTACCGGTCGAAGCCTTGTATTACGACACCGAAGGCCATGGCTTCTATGTCGAGGCGCACCGACGCGAGTACTACACCAGGTTGCTGGCATTCCTGGCGCGATACCTGGACGGGCGGGCGGCGTCCGCGAGCGCTGCGGCCACTGCGAGATAGGTGTCCCGATTTCAGGTCAAGGGAAGAAGGCGCCCATGGGTGCCTTCTTCGTTTTCCGGGCGGCTGCCGGTTAACGCACCCCGTGCATCATCCGCCGCAACACCGGCGCGATCAGGAACGCGACGACCGCGAAGCCTATGCCGATCCACATCATGATCCAGAACAGGTGCGCGTACTTCGCACCAGCGTGGGCCATGTCCAGCGTCGCGCCTTCCGGAATCTCGATCGCCGCGAGCTTGCCAAACAGCGCCGCCAGCGTTTCCGAGAATGCGGTGGCCAGGAACCACGTGCCCATCATCAGGCTGACCACGCGCGGCACCGACAGCTGTGTCACCGCCGACAGCCCGACCGGCGACAGGCACATCTCGCCCAGTTCGAGGATGAGATAGGCGAGCACCAGCCACCACACGCTGGCCATCTCACCGCTGGCACCGGCCTGCTGTGCAGCGATGGCGAGCGGGATGAAAGCCAGGCCGGCGAACAACAGCCCGAGTGCGGACTTCACCGGTTTGGAAGGATCCAGCCCGCGCCGGTCGAGCCAGCCCCACAGCACGGTGAACAGTGGCGCCAGCAGCACGATGAACATCGCGCCGAGGTACGTCAGGGAGCCGGCGGTCTGCGGCAACACCAGCACGTCGCGCAGCAGGAACACCAGCATTGCCGCGACCGCCAGCAGGAACAGCAGGCGCGGCGCGGACGAATCGGGGTTGCGGTCGGACAGGCTCGCCGCAAGCACGAACGCGGCCGGCGCCAGCAACAGCGAGATGATCGACCACGGCCACGGCGTGCCCGCGCGGATCACCAGCGACGGCACGATGTCCTTGGTCAGCATGCGGTCGGTGAAGGTCACCCAAGAGCCGTAGGTCTGCTCGTACAGGGTGAAGAACACCAGGACCATCGCGATCAGGAAGAGCAGCGCCAGCATCTGCTGCCGCTGCACCGGCGTGCACTGGGTGGTGATGAACCAGAAGAACCACACGAGCACCACCAGCATCACCACGATCATCAGCGCCAGCGCCAGCGAGACCTCGCCGCCGAGCGAGAACGCGCCGTTGGCGACCGCCCACATCAGCCACGCCACCGGCAGCAGGCCGGCGATCGCGCCGAGGTAGATGGTCCATTCGCGCGGTAGCCCGAACACGCGCTCGCGCAGCTTCTCCGGCGCCGGCGATTCGGCATGGCCGTGCAGGTACTTCTGCCCCCACAGGAACTGGCCGAGGCCGAACAGCATGCCGATGCCGGCGGCGCCGAAGCCGTAGCTCCAGCCCAGCGTCTGGCCTAGGTAGCCGCAGATGATCGAGGCGAACAGTGCGCCGAGGTTGATGCCGGCATAGAACAGCGAGAAGCCGGAATCGCGGCGCGGATCGTTCTGGGGATACAGCTTGCCGACGATGGTGGAGATGTTCGGCTTGAGGAAGCCGACGCCCATGATGATCAGCGATAGCGACAGGTAGAAGATCTTCAGCGAAGCCTCGTCGCGCGTGACCACGCCGTTGACGATGGTTGCGGCGTTGCCCTCGAATGCCATGCCGAAGTGGCCGCACACCAGCAGCAGGCCGCCGAAGATCACCGCCTTGCGCATGCCAAGATATCGATCGGCGAGCAGGCCGCCGATCACCGGCAGGCAGTAGACCAGGCCGCCGTAGGCGCCGAGCACGTCGAGTCCGGACTTGTCGCCGAACTTGTGGTGCTGCAGCAGGTACAGCAGCAGCAGCGCCTTCATGCCGTAGAACGAGAAGCGCTCCCACATCTCGGTGAAGAAGCACACGTAGACGCCCTTGGGGTGTCCGAACAGTTCGTCGCGTGGATCGCGCGTGGCGGGTGAGTCGAAGGTAGCGGACACGTGCGCTCCGGGTCAGGGCGAGTCAGGATCGGGCGAGTATAGCGAGGCCTCCCGCTCGCCCTGCTGCTGGCCTTGCCGTCGCTCGCCTTGTCGTCGCAGACGCGCGCCGCGAACCGGTGCGACAGCGCGATCAGGAACGCAGCCATGCGTTGGTCGGCCGACCAGTCGCCCGACAGCAGCGCCGCGCGGCCGATGTCGCGGCTCAGCAGCCGGAACAACTGCTGCTGCAGGCCCGGCAGACGTGCGGCGAACACCGCCATCTTCGGGAACGGGAACCGGCACAGCATCGCGGTGTCGAGCGTGACGGCATTGCAGGGGTAATGCTCGCCGTCGATCGCGTTGAGGCCGATGACCTCGCCGGGCAGGTGGAAGTCGAGCACATGCTCGCGCCCGTCGCGGTCGATCACGTACGTCTTCACCATGCCCGCGCGGACCGCGGCGATCGCCTTGAACGGATCGCCCTCGCGGAAGAGGTGCTCGCCGGCATGGAATGGTCCCACATGCTCGACCAGCATGTGCAGGTCCATGAGCGCGCTCTTGTCCATGCCCTGCGAACAGGCGGGCCTGCGAGAAGGCGCAGGTCGAGCAGAAATGCAGCGCGTCGCCGTCGTCGGCGAATGTGCGCCGGTCGACCCGACGCCGGTTCGATCACGCCGGCCTCCATGGCGCGCTCAGATGGCGCGGGAGAAACGCGGCGTGGCAATCGTTGCGGGCTGGTCGAGGTAGTTGTCGAAACACATGGCGATATTACGCAGCAACAGCCGGCCTTGCGCAGTCACAGTGATGCGTCCGCGTTCGCGTTCGCGTAGCACCAGGCCATCGTCGACTAGCGGCTGCATGCGTTCCAGCGCCCGCTCGAAGTAGGTGTCGAAGTCGATGCCGTAGCGGCGTTCCAGCGCATTGATCGGGATCTCGCCCTGACACATGAGCTGCTGAATCAGGTCCGCGCGCAGCTGGTCGTCATCGCTCAGCCGGATACCCCGGAATACCGGCAGGTGGCCATCGTCGATCGCGGCCTGCCAGCTCGCCAGGTCGCGCGGGTTCTGGCTGTAGCTGTCGCCGATGTGGCTGATCGCGCTGACGCCCAGGCCGATGAGGTCGCTGTCGGCGTGTGTGGTGTAGCCCATGAAATTGCGGTGCAGCCCGCCGCGCGCCTGCGCCCGCGCGAGGTCGTCGTCGGGCAGGGCGAAGTGGTCCATGCCGATGTAGACGTAGCCCGCGGCGGTCAGCTTCTCGATCGCCAGCTGCAGCAGGGCGAGCTTGGTCTCGGCCGTGGGCAGATTGGCCGCGTCGATCTGGCGCTGCGGCTTGAACAGCTCCGGCAGGTGCGCATAGCTGTAGACCGCTACCCGATCTGGCCGCGCCGCAGCCACGGTGTCGAGCGTCCGCGAGAAGCCTTCGAGGTTCTGTTTGGGCAGGCCGTAGATCAGGTCGACGTTGACCGAGCGCAGGCCGTTCGCGCGGCAGGCCTCGATGATGTCGAGGGTCTGCTCGATGCTCTGGATGCGGTTCACTGCGGCCTGGACGGCCGGGTCGAAGTCCTGCACGCCGAGGCTGGCGCGGTTGAACCCGAGCTCGGCGAGTTCGGCAACATCGTCGGGCGACAGGAATCGCGGATCGAGCTCGATCGAAAGGTCGCGGTCGTGCGCTTCCGAGAAATAAAAATGCCGACGCAGCGTGTCCAGCACTTCGCCGAGCTGCGCCGGGGAGAGAAAGTTGGGTGTGCCGCCGCCGAAATGCGCCTGGATCACTTCGCGGTCGCGGTCGAACAGTACCGCGGTCATGTCGATCTCGCGATACAGGCGGGTCAGGTAGGTCTCGCCGCGGGCGAGGTCGCGGGTGATGATGCGGTTGCAGCCGCAGTAGAAGCATGGGCTCATGCAGAACGGCGCGTGGACGTACAGCGAGAGCCGACGCGGGATGGGGTCGCCGTTGCTGGCGATGGCCGCCTCCCGCAGCTGCGCTTCCCCGAACACCGGGGAGAACTGCGGCGACGTAGGGTAGGACGTGTAGCGGGGACCGGGCCGGTCGTAACGGCGTAGCAGCTCGGACGCGAAGAAGGGAGGCGTGGTCATGCGCTGCAGGCTAGAACCCGCCAATGGCCGGCGCATTGATCCGGATCAAATGTGGACCTGTTCCACGCAATCGGGGGGTACTGAGCCTGCCGTTCATTCACGTTTGCGGGGCGGCTCGGTCGGCGCGGCCAACGCGAACACTCAGGCCATGTTCTCCGTGGCACCATTAAGCATGGCTACCCCATCGGTTATCGACCTCGCGCAGCTCCGGCGCGGCTGCTCGCAATGCTCGCTGCAGCAGCTTTGTCTTCCGGCGGGAATCGATTCCTCCGAGCTGGCGCGCCTTGACGAGATCGTCAAGCGCCGCCGCCCAGTGGAACGCGGTGAGCGGCTGTTCCGGCTCGGCGATCCGATGCGCGCGGTCTACATCGCACGGGATGGCGCGTTCAAGACCATCTGCGTCAGCGAGGAGGGCGAGGAACAAGTCATCGGCTTTCACCTTCCCGGCGAACTGATCGGCCTGGATGCGCTCGGCTCTGGGGCGCATCGCTGCGAGGCGGTTGCGCTGAACACGGCCAATGTCTGCGAAGTGCCGTTCGAGGAACTGGCCAGCGTTGCCGCGCAGCTGCCAAGCCTGCAGCAGCAGTTGCTGCGAGTGATCGGCCAGAGCGTGGGACGCGACCACGACCACATGGAGATGCTCGGGCGCAGGCAGGCCAACGAGCGCATCGCGCTGTTCCTGCATGGCCTCGGCGAGCGCCTGCGGCACATCGGCCAGTCGGGTACCGACTTCAGGCTGCCGATGAGCCGCGAGGACATCGCGCGTTTCCTCGGACTCGCCCCGGAAACGGTCAGCCGCGGCTTCACCCGCCTGCAGGAGGACGGCGTGATCGCGGTGACCGGCCGGCGTGTCGAGGTGCTTGACGTGGCGGAACTGGACCACGTCGCCCACGGCATCGAAGCGCCGACGCAGCGACCCGCGGGCCGCTTCCCGTGCTGAAGGATCTTTCGCGGCTCATCTGCATCCGCTGGCGTGGTGTTGCCGAACGTGAGGCCGCGGCACTACGCGCCACTGCGATCTGCACTGCAAAGTCCGGGCCGCATTTGCTTCCGGTCAGTCGCATTTAGCCGCAGGCGCGCTCTCGTGCGGCCGACCGGCTGCAGTTTGACTGCGAAGTCAACGCGCTGCTTGCACACGCTGGCGAGATGGCGGGCCGCGCGCGTGGCCGCCGGGCTGCCGTCGACTGCGAGGAGGATGCGCATGTCGGTGTCTCCCGTATGGTCGCTCAGAGCCACAGGCTGTAAATCACCTGCGATGCGTCCTCCGGATCCTGACTGCGCTGAAACCCCAGGTAATGGGCCAGATCCCACATTGCCAGGTTCTCCGCCGAGTCGACCGACCACATGCGCTTGATGCCACGGCTCCTGGCAA
>JBDSFV010000111.1:0-20810 GCA_039919355.1 Luteimonas sp.
AGTACTTTTCATAAGAGAGGTCGTAGGCGTCGGCGAGCCACGGCTTGAGCTCGGCATTGCCGCCAGACTTCTCCCAATGGGGCTTCTGCCACTCGTGTGGCAGGCTGCCGCTGGTGCCTTGGTCGAAGTAGACATCCGAGTTGACCCGGAGATCGTCCATGCGCGGCCGTGCCATCTGGCGGCCGGCGCCAAAGCGGACGAACTGGTCGGCGGGCAGCTGGAACGACAGGTTCATGCTGGGCAGGTAGTGGGTATAGCTTGCGCCTCCCTCGACTGCCTCTCCTGTCCGACCGAACGGCAGGCTCTGGAAGCCGCTCGAGCTCTGGTCGACATTCACGGCCTGGATGCCGATGTTGCCGCGCACCGGAACCGGCCCCAGGTCGGCGTTGATGTTGGCCTGGACGTAGAACGTGCCGACGTTTTCGTTCACCTCCCAGTTCTTCTTGGAGATGTCCGGATGGATCTTGGGCTTGAGGATGTAGTAGTTGTTCAACAACCCCAGTGCATCCAGGCCGAGGAAAGTGATGCCGGCAAAGTTGAGGTTGGAACCTGTGAGGAACTGCGCGGGAATCGGGTCGCCCGTGTTGTCGGTGCAGCCGATGGTCAGGCACAGCGTGTTCTCGTCCGACGCGCGGCTCTTGGTCCGGTCGGTCAGGTTCGCGCCGAATTCCAGGCTGCTGAACATGCCGCTGTCGAAGGTGCGTTCAAAGTCGAAGCGAAGTGACGTGAGTTCGTCCTTGATCTCGAAGTCCTTCAGGTAGCCGGCCTGGGCGCGGTCGCCACCCCAGCCACCCGGATCCATCAGCCTGAAGTTGGCAGGATCAGTGAGGTCGAGGCTGAAGTCGAAGTCGAAGTAACCGTCCGGGTTGAGCGTAGCGACCACGTTGTTGTCGGCCACGCCGGGCGCCAGGCGGGCGTAGGTCTCGAGGACACGCTCCTTGCGTGTTGCGCTGGAGCTGCTGATGTCGGCGGTCAGCTTCCAGTTCTCGTTGAGCTTGAGTTCGTGCTTCCAGCCGATCGAGAACAGGTCGTCGAAGGCGGCGTTGTAGTCGTTGCGGATGACGCCCATGTTCACGTTGGAGAATTCGGCGCGGGTCGCGGTGCCGGCCGAATCGTCGGTACGGCCGTTCAACGCCGCCCCGGTCCAGCCCTGCAGGCTGAACTGGAAGCCGCGCCTGGTCTCATCCTTGTCGAACTTGGAGTAGAACAGGTCGAGCGTGGTCGAGTACATGTCGTTGGGCTTGAATTCCAGCACACCCATGAAACCGTCGCGGGTGTTGTCGCCCTCGACGTCGAAGATGTCGGCACCCTGGATCACGCCATTGTCATAACCCCAACCCCCGAACTGGTGGGACTGGGTCGGGTTATCGAGGTGGGCGTAGCCCAGCGCAAGGCCCACGGTGTTGTCGGCGAACTGGTCGATGTACGAGAGGCTGAAACGGCTGCCATACAACTTGTCTTTGTCGTGGTCGATCTCGTTCATGTCGCCGCGCAGGTTCACCGCGATGACGCGCTTGTCAAAACTGAGCGGGCGCACGGTGCGCAGGTCGACGGTACCCGACAGGCCCTGGCCGATCAGTGACGCATCCGGGGTCTTGTACACGACCACCTGGTTGGTCAGCTCCGAGGGGTACTGGTCGAACTCGACGCCGCGGTTGTTGCCCAGGCTGACCTGCTCGCGGCCGTTGAGCAGCGCGGTGGAGAAGTCGCCGGCGAAGCCGCGGATGTTGATTTCCTGCGGACGGTTGCCGAAGCGCTGTGCGGTCAGGCCAGGCAGGCGGGCGATCGAGTCGGCGATGGAGGTGTCGGGCAGCTTGCCGATGTCCTCGGCCGAGATCACCTCGACGATGGAGGTCGACGACTGCTTGACCTCGATCGCGTCCTCGATGCCGCGGCGGATACCGGTGACGACGATGCCTTCGATGTTGGTCGCGTCCAGCTCGGCGGCCGTCGCCTCCTGCGCCTTGCGCCTGGCTTCGGCGGCTTTCTCGGCCTCGGTCTTTTCCTGCTCGGTGGCCGGCGCTACGGCAGCCTGCGCGTGCACGCCGGTTCCGACCAGCATCGTCGCCGACGCCAGCGCCACGCTCAGCAAATTGCGGTTGTACTTCACCATCTCCCCCTCCACTCATTCGATCGTGTCGATGTCGGCCCATCCGCATTAGATGGGCACGGGCATAGGCCTGGCGCGTTCCGGCTTCCCACGGCCGGGCGTGGGGCCATGGTAGTCCGGCCGCTCCCTGCACAACTTCCCTTGCATACGTATTCATGGCGTCGTGGCCACAGGCGCTTTCACGCCTGTCATGCGGGCATGGAATAGTGGTGGCGGCCGCCTGGGCACGGCCTGAATACGCGCCGGCGCAGGCTGCCATCGGGCCGGGCGGCGGCGGCGAACTGCAGCGCGGACGAGGAGGCGACGATGCACCGCATCATTCCTGGACCGGTGGCAGCCATGCTGGCGGTCGCGTTGTTGTTGCCGGCAACCAGCGCTGTGGTTGCCGCGGCTCCCAGGGCCGATGCCCCAGATGCGCCCCACATCGCCTCGCCCGACTGGCGCGACCAGGTGGTCTATTTCCTGATGATCGACCGCTTCGACGACGGCGACCCGGACAACAACGACCAGGGCGCTGGCGAATTCGATCCGGCCGACGGGGCGAAGTACAGCGGCGGCGACCTGCGCGGCGTCGCGCGGCGCATCGACTACATCCGCGGCCTGGGTGCCACCACAGTGTGGATCACGCCGCCGGTCGCCAACCAGTGGTGGAACGTGCGCGGCCGCTTCAGCGGCTACCACGGCTACTGGGCCGAGAACTTCACCAAGGTGGACGCGCACTACGGCACGCTCGACGACTACAAGGCGCTGTCGCGCGCGCTGCACGCCGCGGGCCTGTACCTGATCCAGGACGTGGTGCTGAACCACACCGCCAACTTCTTCGCCTACGAAGGCGGCTGGAGCGCAGGCGATCCCGCCGCGCACTTCGTGTTGCATCCCGACAGCCGCGGCCGCAGCGCGCCCTCGCAGCCGCCGTTCGACCGCAACGACGCGCGCGACCCCGGACAGCGCGCAGCCGGCATCTATCACTGGACGCCGGACATCGCCGACTTCAGCGTCCGCGCGCAGGAGTTGACCTTCCAGCTCGCCGGCCTGGACGACCTCAACACCGAAAATCCGGTGGTGCGGCGCGCGCTGCGCGCGTCCTATGGTGACTGGATCCGCGAGGTCGGCGTCGACGGTTTCCGCGTCGACACCGCGTTCCACGTGCCGGTCGACTACTTCGCCGACTTCCTGCACGCCGACGACGCCGACGCCCCCGGCATCCTGCGCGTGGCGCAGCAGACCGGCCGCCGAGATTTCCACGTGTTCGGCGAAGGCTTCGGCACCGACAAGCCGTACGGCAACGCGCAGGCGCGCAAGCTCGACGGCTACATGCGCACGCCCGGCGGCCTGCCGGCGATGCTCAACTTTCCGCTGTACGGCACGCTGGGCGACGTGTTCGCGCGCGGCCGGCCCACGGCCGAACTCGGCTACCGCATCGGCAGCATGATGGCGCTGCACGCGCGCCCGCAGCTGATGCCCACCTTCGTCGACAACCACGACGTCGACCGCTTCCTTGCCGGCGGCAGCCAGGCCGGGCTGCGGCAGGCGCTGCTCGCGATCATGACGCTGCCCGGGATCCCGACGGTCTACTACGGCACCGAGCAGGGCTTCACTGCGCAGCGCGCGGCAATGTTCGCCGGCGGCCATGGCTCCGCCGGCCGCGACCGCTTCGACACCGCTGCGCCGCTGTACCGGTTCCTGCAGCGTGCGATCGCGCTACGCCGCGAGCACCGGCTGTTTTCGCGCGGTACGCCGAGCGTGCTCGCCGACAACGCCGCCGCGCCCGGCGTGCTGGCCTACCGCATGACGCACGGCGACGCGGCGGCGATCGTCGCGTTCAACAGCGCCGACCGCGAGACGCTGCTCGACAACCTCGACACCGGACTGACGCCGGGCACGGTGCTGGACGGCGCGTTCGCCATCGAGGGCGCACCGGCCGGCGCGGTGGTCGGTGCCGGCGGCCGCATCGGCATGACGCTTCCGGCGCGCAGCGGCCTGGTGTGGATCGCGACGCGTCGCACCATGCCAATGGCGATGCCCACGGCAACTTTGACGCTGGCACCGTTGCAGCAGGCCGCGCAGCACGGCGATTTCACGGTGCATGGCATCGCGCGCGGCGTGCCGGAGTTGCGGCTGGTCGTCGACGGCGATGTCGCTTCTGCGCAAGTCGTGCGTCCCGGCCGCGACGGCCGCTGGCAGGCCACCGTCGCCACCGCGAACATGATCGACCCGTCGCTGCGCCACCGCATGGTGGCCTGGGCCGGCGCCACGGGGGTCGCGTCGCAGGCCCGTACGTTCACCGTGTCGCGCGGCTGGACGCTGCTCGCCGACGTGGCCGATCCGGCGGACGACGATGCCGGCCCGCACGGCCGCTACACCTACCCGGACGATCCCGGCTGGCGCGCGCATCGCCAGGCCGACATCCGCCGCGTGCGCGTCTACGGCAGCGGCGGCGCGCTCAGGATCGCGCTCGGCATGCGCGAGGTCAGCGCGCCGTGGAACCCCGCCAACGGCTTCGACCATGTCGCCTTCACGATCTTCGTGCAGTTGCCCGGCCGCGCCGGCGGCGCCGGCGCGATGCCGCTGCAGAACGCAACCCTGCCCGACGGCATGCACTGGCACGTCCGACTGCGCGCGCACGGCTGGTCGAACGCGTTGTTCGACGCCACGGGCGCATCGGCCTCGAACGACGGCACGCCGGTGACACCCTCGGCCGACATCGCCGTCGACGCCGCGCACGGCACGATCACCTTCACCCTGCCTGGGTCCGCGCTGGGCGGGCCCGCCTCGCTCTCAGGCGCGAAGCTCTACGTGACCACTTGGGACTACGACGGCGGCTACCGCGCGCTGACGCCACAACCGCAAGCCGCCACCTTCGGCGGCGGCGATGGCGCGATCGATGCGCTGGTGATGGACGATGCGGCGGTCATCACCTTGCGGTAGGGCGCAATAAGCGAAGCGCATTGCGCCGTATGGCCACACCGCGTCCCGGTCGGCTGCAACGCAACTCGCGGAAGGCGGGTTGAAACCCGGCGTCGCGTAGGGCGGGTCTTGACCCGCCACCCCGGTAACCGACCACTTCAGGCCGGAAGCGGTGGTTGCTTGCTGACCATCACTTGCCGAGCAGGAACACCAGCGGCACGTCGACACGCTCGCGCCAGGACTTCTCCGAATGCTCGGCGCCTTCGAACCTGCGGGTGATCCAGTTGCGGCCTTCGCTGTAGCCGGCATTGCGCATCACCGCATCCATGCGTTGCTGGTAGGGCGCGTACTGCGCGTCGAGGGTCTCGGTGCCGTGGTCGAAGTAGAGCTTGTGCGTGCGCGGGTCGGGCAGGTGCGCGGCGAGCCAGTCGATCACGATGCCGTCGCCGGCCGGCCAGTGGGTGGAGACGCCGGCCGCGCCGCCGAACACGTCGGGATATTCGCTGGCTGCGTACAGCGAGATCAACCCGCCCATGCTCGAGCCCATGACGAAGGTGTCGTCGCGTCCCGGCAACGTGCGAAATTCCGCATCGACGAAGGGCTTGAGTTCCTCGACCAGGAACGTCAGGTACGCGTCCGAGCGCAGCTGCTCGCGCAGCAGCGCGGGCATGCCCGCGAGCATCGGCACCTGCGCCGCGGTGACCGCCTGCTGCGGCATGTATTCGGCGAAGCGCAGCGGCGTGTTCCAGACGCCGACCACGATCGCCTCGCGGATGCGGCCCTGCGCGATCAGTCGCGTCATGGTTTCGTCGACGCCCCAGTCGACGCCGCCGTAGGACAGCGCGGGGTCGAACAGGTTTTGGCCATCGTGCATGTAGACGACCGGATAACGCCGCGACGGGTCGCGGCCGTAGCCGGGCGGCAGCCAGATGTCGACGCTGCGCGCGGCGACGTGCGCGGATGGGAAGTCCTGGTAGCTGACCACGGTGCCGGTGGCCTGCAGCGGCGGCGCGTGCACTGCGTAGGCCCAGCGCAGGAACACCGGCAGCATCCGCGCCCAGCTCTTCTGGTTGTGCTCGCCGCCGGGCAGCCGGTACAGCGCGACGTCGGCGCGGCTGGCGCGCGCGGCGTGGTCGAGGTTGACGGCGTAGCCGAGTTGCGCGAGGCCTTTGACCTGCACGCCATCGGCGCTGCGCCAGCCGTCGACCAGGTCGCGCACGTCGTCGATGGCATCGATGGCACCGTCGCCATCGCGGTCGTCGGTTTCCTCGGCCTCGCCGACCGCGAAGAACAGCTTGAGCCCGGCACGCGGCTGGCTGCCGTCGACCATGCGCTGCACCAGCCGCGTGCGCTGGATCGCCTCGGCGTCGCTGCGCTCGTCCGAGAGCCAGAACGAGGGCGAGAACGCGCCGACGCGGCCGAACACGTCGGGATACTGCCAGCCGAGGCTGAAGGCGTTGAGCGCGCCGAGCGACCAGCCGAGCATCGCGCGTGCGTCGGGCGTCGGGCGTGTGCGGTAGCGCGCATCGATCAGCGGCACCAGCGTCCGCGCGACCCATTCGGAGTATGCGTGCGCATGCGCGCCGACCGGACCGAAGCGCGTGTCGGCGACCAGGCTGCGCGCGGCGCCGCGGTCGGACAGGCCATAGCCGCCCATGCGGTCGGGCGGCATGTCGATGGCGACCACGATCGGCGCACGGATCGCGCCTTGGGCGCTCAACGCGGCCAGCGCGCGACGCAGGCCGACCGCTTCCAGGTCCTGGCCGTCGTTCACGTACAGCACGGGATAACCGATCGCCGCGTCCGCGTGATAACCGGCCGGCAGCAGCACGCGGACCCGCAGCGGCGCTGGCGCAACGCCCGGGGCCTCGACCTGCAAGGTCTCGATGCCCGGTGCCACGGCGACGCCGGCGGCGCTCGCGCCGTCGCTGCGCCTTGCTTCGCACGAAGCTGTGGGCAGCAGGCTGCCGGCCAGCAACAGCGCGGCGAGCGATCGCAGCAGGGTCATCGCACCTCCCGAAGGAACCTTCACGCAGCCACGCTGCGCTTGCAGACGAAGAAGCCGTTGAGCGTCAACCGGCCGCTGCGTGGATCTGCGCTCAGCTTGTCGGGCGCCAGAATCTCGCCGCAGTGGAACACGCCGCCGTCGTAGAAGATCAGCCGGTTCCAGCGCGCCGGCACGGTCATCACCTTCTCGAAGTACGCGTTCGACGTGGTCATGTAGCCGGGCCGCACGCCGTATTGCGCGGCGAATGCCTCGGCGGCCATCGCCCCGGAATCCTGCACGAGCCGCGCGATCTCGGCCATCGGCTTCTTCGGCATGTAGAAGCTGGTGCCGCCCAGGGATGCGTCGCGGAACAGGTACAGCACCGAGGCGGCCAGGCGCTGGCCCGGCTCGACCTCGAGCCGATCGACATGGCACAGCGACTGTCGCGGTTGCAGGTCGTGCGGTGCGCGCGTCGCCAGCGCCAGGCGGCTGTACATGCGCAGCGTGCGACGCACGCCGAGCAGGGCGCGCACATGGGTGGCGAAGAACGCGTCGAGCTGCGCGGAAATCGGCTCCGGCATGCGCAGTTCGGGGCCGGGGTATGCGTTGTGCGGCGAGTCCTCGAACGCGTGCCGATGCCCCAACGCGTAGTCCACCCAACGCTCGGGTTCCAACAGCGCGTCGTCGATCACGTAGCACGCGTGCCGCGCGCCGATGGGCAGCACCTGGAGATGTGGGGTCGGGTTGAACATTTGGGAGCGCGCGAGGGCTAGCGCGCCTTCGGCACGAACCGGATCGCCTGTCCGCCGCCGGCCGCGAGCCGCAGCAGCAGCGTGTCGGCGCTGGTCACCTCGCGCGTCTGGCGTGCGAACTCGAAGGGCGCCGTCTTCCAGTGGGCCGCGTCACCGTCGCGGTAGATCTGCGCGACATAGGTCCTGCCCGGATCCAGGAAACCCAGCGGCACCGGAAGCACCCGTCCGTTTTCGTCGGTGACGCTGCCCAGGTACCAGCCGTCGCCATGGCGGTCCTTGCGCACGATGGTGACGTAATCGCCGATCGCGCCGTTGAGCACGTGCGTTTCCGACCAGTCGGTCGGCACGTCCTTGATGAACTGGAACGCGTCCAGGTGCTTCTCGTAGTTCTCGGGCAGGTCGGCCGCCATCTGGATCGGGCTGTAGATCACCACGTACAGCGCGAGTTGTTTCGCAAGCGTGCTCTGCAGCGGCTGGCCGCGACCCTGCAGGCTGAGGATGCCGGGGGTGAAATCCATCGGCCCGCCAAGCATGCGCGTGAACACCAGGTTGGTCTCGTGTTCGGGCGGATTGGGCGGATTGCCCCAGGCGTTGTACTCCATGCCGCGGGCACCCTCGCGTGCGATCCAGTTGGGATACGTGCGGCGCAGGCCGGTGTCCTTGATCGGCTCGTGCGGGTTGACCGCGATGTGGCGCTTCGCCGCCTCGGTGACGACCTGCAGGTGGTGCCGCGACATCCACTGCCCATCGTGCCACTCGCGCACGACCGGACCGTCGCCGTCCTTGCGTTCGATCTGGCCGGCATCGCAGACGTAGCCGGTCTTGACCGCGTCGATGCCGAGCCGCGCGTACAGGTCCAGCGCGGCGCCCAGCTGTTGCTCGTAGTGGCTGACCGCGCAGCCGGTTTCGTGGTGCCCGACCAGGTGCACGCCCTTGGATTTCGCGTAGGCGGCCAGCGCCTCGATGTCGAAGTCGGGGGTGGCGCGGGTGAAGTCGAAGTTCCAGCCGTTGCCGAACCACTGGCCGTCCCAGCCGGGGTTCCAGCCTTCGACCAGCACGCCGCGGAAGCCGTGCTTGGCGGCGAAGTCGATGTAGCGCCTGGTGTTCGCGGTGGTCGCGCCGTGGCGCTTGCCGGTCGCCCACGTCTCCTGGTCCAGGTGCAGCGACCACCAGATGCCGATGTACTTGGACGGCTGGAACCAGCTGACGTCGCCCAGCGCGTTGGGCTCGTTGAGGTTGAGGACCAGGTTCGACGCGACCAGCCCGCCCGCCGTGTCGGCGATCTGCAGCGTCCGCCACGGCGTGTGGAACGGCGCAGTGCGCCGCACCTTCCAGCCTTCCGATGCGGGCGACAGCTGCGCCCGGAAACGCTGTCCTTCCACCCGCCGCAGCCACATGCTGGCGTAGTCGACCAGTGCGGCCTCGTGGAAGGCGATGTGCAGGCCGCCGTCGGTGCGCACCGTCATCGGCGTGTGCGCCTGGCCGACCTCCGTGAGGGGCGTCTTGTTGTAGAGGTATTCGTAGCGGTTCCATTCCCCCGCGGGAATCCACCAGGCGGTCGCCGCCGGCGCCGCCACCACGAACTCGGTGAGTTCGTCGTCGATGATCACGTCCATGAGCTGCGGCTGCTCGGGAAATTCGTAGCGGAAGCCGACGCCATCGTCGTAGACGCGGAACACGACATCGAACGAGCGCCTGGGGTCGATCGTCTCGGTGAAGCGCGCGCGCAGCTCGTTGTAGCGGTTGCGCACGAAGCGGCTCTCGCCCCAGGGCTGCTCCCAGGTCTCGTCGACGCTGCGCGTGGATTGCGACGCGAGCGCGAGGTTGCGTTCCAGCTTGCCGGCGCCGCGCAGCAGGAAGCCGAGCCGGGACGGGCTGATCACCGGTTCGCCGAAGCGGCTGACGGCATAGGCGAGACGGCCCTCGTCCAGCTGCAGCTCGACCGCCAGCACCTGGCCGGGCGAGGACACCTTGGCAGCCGTTTCCGCGCGCGCGGTCATGCCGAACGCGCAAAGGAATACCAGCAAACCGAACTTGTGCATCACTGCCTCCCCCAAGCAACTAACACTCCATGCCGTCATTCCCACGAAAGCGGGCGCTTTACAGCAGCGGAGCGGATCATCCAGTGACTTGGTTTTTAAATGCAAAGACACTGGATTCCTGCGTACGCAGGAATGACGAGCTAAAAACGCTTGTGCAGGATTCGTCTCACTCCACCACATACACCACCGCCGTGCGCGCCGGTACGACGAAGCGGCCGGTGCCGGCCTTGTACCTTGCCGCGTCGCGCGGACGCGGGTCCGCCGCATCGCGATTCTGCTGCACCGGATGCAGCACATACGCCTTGCCGCGTTCCGCCGGCAGGACCAGCGTCTGCGCGCGCTTGTCGACATTGACCAGGTAGAGGATTTCGGCGAACCCCGCGCCCGGGTAGCCTGCGCCGTCCAGGTGCCCGGCGATCACCACCGGATTCTGCGCCGGTCCGGTGTTGTGGAAGCGCAGTCGCTGTTTGATGTCGTCGGCGGCGCGCAGGCGAAACAGCGTGGAGCTGGCGCGGATGCGCAGCAGGTCGCGGAACGCGTCGCGGGCGAAGGCAATCTCGCGCGGCGTGGGCGCGATGTCCGCATCGGCCAGCAGCGGTCGCATCAGCGGCCAGTCCTCGCGGTTGTCGTTCGCCGGCGGCAGGCCACTACCGAAGTGGTTGTCGGCATAACTCCAGTCCAGGCGGTTGAACCAGTCGCCGGAATCGAAGCTGTTGCGGTCCATGGACTTGGAGCGCAGCGTGTCGATGCCGGCGTGGAAATAGGCCACGCCCTGGCTGAAGGCGGTGAGCGCCACGCCCAGCATCTGCACCCGGGCGCGATCCTCGCGGCTGGTGCCGCGCGGCAGCTTGAGGGCGTCGATGTCGAACAGCGTCTGATTGTCGTGGTTCTCGACATAGTTCACCACCTCGCCGGGCTGGCTGGCATAGCCGGCCGGCTGGCCCTTGTAGTCGATCTGCGACAGTGATTTCTCGGTGCCGTCGCTAGCCGGCATCCGGTAGTCGCGCAGCGTGCCGGCCAGGCCGACGCGCACCAGGTCGGCGGCATGCAGCAGGTCCGACCGCGGCCGCTGCGGATCGGCCGACGCGTTGCGGTCGTACACCAGGCCGTTGAGGTAGCCCTGCTCCGCGACCAGCGCCGTGCCGTGGTCGCCCGGGCCGCCGCCGCGGATCGCGTCGCGGGCACGGTCGCTGAAGGTGCCGATGCCCGAGCCCTCGAGCGAGCGCTGCGAGGCCTGCACGAAACGGGCACCGTCGGCGACCTCGCCGAAGTTCCAGCCTTCGCCGATCAGGTTGACGTGGCGGCCGGCGGCGGCATCGACGCGCCCCTGCAATTGCTCCATCGCGGCACGCGGCTGGTGTCCCATCAGGTCGAAGCGGAACGAGTCGATCCGGTAGTGCTTCGCCCACGACGCCGCCGAGTCGATCATGAGCTTGCCCATCATCCGGTGCTCGGTGGCGGTGTTGTCGCAGCAGGTGGAGCGTTCGACCGTGCCGTTCGCGTCGAGGCGGTGGTAGTAGCCGGGCACGATGCGGTCGAGCACCGACTGTTCGCGCTGGCCCGAGGCCGTGGTGTGGTTGTAGACCACGTCCATGCCCACGCGCAGGCCGGCCGCGTGCAGCGCCATCACCATCGCGCGAAATTCGCGCACGCGCACCGTGCCGTCGGCCGCGTCGCTGGCGTAGCTGCCCTCGGGTGCGTTGAAGTGATAGGGGTCATAGCCCCAGTTGAAGCAGTCCTTGGCCGCGACCGCCATCACCGCGGCCTGCTGCGTCTCGCTGTCGGGCGCGGCCTGCGGCACCTGCGCGATGACGCAACCGGCTTCCGGCACGCTGGCGATGTCGAATACCGGCAGCAGGTGCACGTCGGTCAGGCCCGCATCGGCCAGCGCGCGCAGGTGGCGCATGCCATTCGATCCGGTCTCGGTGAAGGCCAGGTACTTGCCGCGGTTGGCCGCGCTTACCAAGACGTCGTCGATGGAGAAGTCGCGCACGTGCAGCTCGTAGATCGTCATGTCGGTCTGCGATGCCAGAGGGGCCGGGCGCGGCGCGGTGTCCCAGCCCGTGGGTTCCAGCGCTTGGTCGTCGAGGTCGGCGATGTAGCTGCGGCGTGAATCGGTGGTGAGGCTGATCGAATACGGGTCGGTGACCCGGTTGCGGACCACGCCGACGTCGGGCACGAACACATCAACCAGGTAGGTGTAGTAGCCGCCGGACAGGTCGCGCGGCAACGGCAGCGACCATGTGCCCGTCGCATCGTCGCGCTGCATTGCACCCAGTCGCTTCGCCGCGCCGTCGCCGCTGTCGTAAACGCACAGCGACACCGCGCGCGCGGTCGGTGCCCACAGTTTGAAACGCGCTTCCCCATGGCCGACGCCGACACCGAGGTCGGTGGCGGCTTCCGCCGCCGCATACAGGTCGTCGAGCACGCCGGGGAGCTGCACCGCCGTCGCGTCGAGCGCGCGGCCCGCGCGGTCCTCGTGCACCAGCAGCACCTGTTGCGTGAGCAGGTTGGGCAGTTTCGCCAGGTCGTCGTCGCGGATTGCCAGGACGGCGCCGTCGCCGACGAACCTGAAGCGCTCCGCGACAGCGCCGGGGAGTTCGCCGCGGAACTCGTCGAGCGCGAGCGCGCCGTCGGCCCCGGACACGCGCGCGCCCTTGTCCGCGACCAGCCGCGCGCCGGCCGAGTGGTACAGCGCGAAACGGCCGTCGCCGCTCGCCTGCGGCCATTTCAAGAGCCGCCGGTCGAGCCAGTACGCGCGCGCGTCCGTCGCCGTCCGCGCGGCGGGGTGGAGCACGGTCGCGGAGTCCCGGGCATCGCAGGCGGCGGGCACCGGCGCGTCCGTCCCCGCGGTGTTCGCGATGGCGTTGCCAAGTCCCGCAAGCCAGCACAGCGCCACCAGCACCACGGCGCGGCAGCTCGACATGAATACGTTTGCATCGCCGCGCACGCGCGGTCGCGCCCGCGCCGCAGAATGACGGTGGGCCGGCGCGGCCGCATACTCGACGCTGGAACAGGATCGGGTTCGGGTCATGATCGACAATCGCATCAGGGACATCATCATCGTCGGTGGCGGTACCGCGGGCTGGATGACCGCGGCGGCATTGTCAAAGGTGCTGACGAAAGGCTATTCGATCCACCTCATCGAATCCGACGAGATCGGGATCGTGGGGGTCGGGGAAGCGACGATCCCGATGATCAAGCTCTACAACCATGCGCTCGAGATCGACGAGAACGATTTCGTGCGCAGGACCAAGGGCTCGTTCAAGCTCGGCATCGAGTTCCTCGACTGGGGACGGGTCGGTGATTCCTACATCCATGGCTTCGGCAAGATCGGCCAGGACCTGGGCCTGATCTCGTTCTACCAGTACTGGCTGAAGATGCACCACGCCGGCAAGGCGGCGAACCTGGAGGAATACTCGATCAACACCGCGGCCGCGCGCCACGGCAAGTTCATGCGCGCGGTGAGCGACCGCCCCAATTCGCCGCTGGCCGACATCGCCTATGCCTACCACTTCGACGCCGGGCTCTACGCCAAGTATCTGAGCGAGTACGGCCAGGCGCGGGGCGTGCGCAGGATCGAGGGCAAGGTCGTGCGCACCGAGTTGCGCGGTGAGGACGGGTATGTCGAAGCCGTCGTGCTGGAGAGCGGCGAGCGTGTCGAGGGCCAGCTGTTCATCGACTGCTCCGGCTTCCGCGGCCTGCTGATCGAGCAGGCGCTCAAGACCGGCTACGAGGACTGGAGCCACTGGCTGCCATGCGATCGCGCCATCGCGGTGCCCTGCGCGTCGGCCGCACCGTTGACGCCGTTCACGCGCTCCACCGCGCGTTCGGCCGGCTGGCAGTGGCGCATCCCGCTGCAGCACCGGACCGGCAACGGCTACGTGTTCAGCAGCAGGTTCCTCAGCGAGGATGAAGCCACCGCCACGCTGCTTGGCAACCTCGACGGCGAGCCGCTGGCACCGCCGCGCACGCTGCGCTTCGTCACCGGCAAGCGCAAGAAGTTCTGGAACAAGAACGTGATCGCGATCG
Source organism: Luteimonas sp. (assembly GCA_039919355.1). Classification (GTDB taxonomy): domain Bacteria; phylum Pseudomonadota; class Gammaproteobacteria; order Xanthomonadales; family Xanthomonadaceae; genus Cognatiluteimonas. The sequence goes on from JBDSFV010000111.1 coordinate 13,831, forward strand.
GCCTCGCCAGCGGCTTCATGGAGCCGCTGGAGTCCACCAGCATCCACCTGATCCAGTCGTCCATCGCGCGCCTGACCGCGTTCTTCCCGCACGCCGGCTTCGACCAGGCGGACATCGACGAATTCAACGCGCATTCGGACTTCGAGTTCGACCGCATCCGCGACTTCCTGATCCTGCACTACAAGGCGACCGAGCGCGACGACTCGCCGTTCTGGAATCATTGCCGGACGATGGAGATCCCCGACTCGCTGCAGCGGCGCATGGACCTGTTTCGCAGCAACGGTCGCATCTTCCGCGAAGGCAACGAGATGTTCGCCGAACAGAGCTGGCTGCAGGTCATGCACGGGCAGGGGGTGCGCGCGCAGGGCTACCATCCGCTCGTCGATCTCTACAGCGAGGAGAAGGTCGCGCACTACATCGAGAACGTGCGCGCCGTCATCGGCCAGTGCGTCCAGGCGATGCCGACGCACGAGACGTTCATCACCCGGCACTGCGCGATCGCGGAACTCGCCGCCGCCTGAGCGCCCGGGCACGCGCGGCGCTTCAGCCCGGCGTGGCGAAAAAGACGCCATGGGGCGGTAGCAGGACGCGGCCGTCGTCGATGCGGCCCGCCCGCACCCCCGGCACGTCGATCGCACGTGCCTGCAGGGCCACTGGCAGGGGCCATGTGGTTTCGGCCGCCGACAGGTTGAATATCCCCAGCAATGAACCTTGCTCGTGCTCGCGCAGCAAGGCGAGCACGGGCTCCGGAGCGTCGAGGAAGCGGATGCCGCCGTGCAACAGCCCCGGCTGCGCCCGGCGCCAGCGCAGGAAGTGGCGCACGGCATTGAGCGGCGAGCCCGGATCGGTCTCCTGCACCGCGATGCTGCGGGCGCGGTGTGCATCGGGGATCGGCAGCCAGGGCGTACCGGTGGTGAACCCGGCCTGCGCGCCGGTGTCCCAGGGCATCGGTGTGCGACAGCCGTCGCGGCCCTTGAAGCTGGGCCAGAACGACATGCCGTAGGGATCGCGCAGCGCTTCGAACGGCACCTCGGCCTCGCCCAGGCCCAGCTCCTCGCCCTGGTACAGGCACACCGAGCCACGCAGCGAGCACACCAGCGCGACCAGCTGCGTCGCGAAATCATCCGTCGCGGCCGCGCCGCCCCAACGCGTCACCGCGCGCTGCACGTCGTGGTTGGAAATCGCCCAGCACGGCCAGCCGTCCACCATCTTCGATTCGAGCGTCTCGACCGTGCCGCGGATATGGGCGGCGGAAAAATCGTCGGTCAGCAGCTCGAAGCTGTAGCCCATGTGCAAGCGGCGGTCGTTGACGTACTCGGCCATCGTCGCCAGCGAATCTTCCGAAGAGATCTCGCCCAGCGCGGCTACGTCCGGGTAGCGGTCCAGCAGCGCGCGAAGTTCCTCCAGGAAGGCGAGGTTTTCCGGCTGCGTGTTGTTGTAGTGGTGGTACTGGAAGGCATACGGGTTGTCCGCGCTGAAGCCGCGGCCGTTGCGCAGGTGCGGCGGCTTGGGCGGGTTGTCGCGCAGCCGGACGTCGTGGAAGCAGAAGTTGATCGCGTCCAGGCGCAGGCCGTCGACGCCGCGGTCGAGCCAGAACCTGACGTTGTCGAGCACGGCCGCGCGCACCGCCGGGTTGTGGAAGTTCAGGTCCGGCTGCGAGACGAGGAAGTTGTGCAGGAAGTACTGCCCCCGGCGCGGCTCCCACTGCCAGGCCACGCCACCGAAGATCGACAGCCAGTTGTTGGGCGGGCTGCCGTCGGGCCGAGCATCCGCCCACACGTACCAGTCGGCCCTGGTGTTGTCGCGGCTTTGCCGGCTTTCCCGGAACCAGGCGTGCTCGATCGAGGTGTGGCTGAGCACCTGGTCGATCATCACCTTGACGCCGAGCGAGTGCGCCTTCGCCAGCAGCCGGTCGAAGTCGTCCAGGGTCCCGAACAGCGGGTCGACGTCGCGGTAGTCGGCGATGTCGTAGCCGAAATCGGCCATCGGCGACCTGAAGAACGGCGACACCCAGATCGCATCCACGCCGAGGCTGGCGATGTAGTCGAGCCTGTCGAGGATGCCGGGCAGGTCGCCGACGCCGTCGCCATCGGTATCCAGGAAGCTGCGCGGATAGACCTGGTAGATCACCGCACCGCGCCACCAGCGAGTGTTTGTCATCCGTGTTCCCCGATCGGGCCATCGCGCGCCGGACGCGGGGCGTGACGCCGCGCCACTATTCCACGCCCGGCACCGGGGGAGCGGCGGTAGCACGCGCAGGCGCGATGAATACGTTTGCAGCGAAATTTGTGCGAGGGTGGCGCTGGCTACGATGGCTGCTGCCCCAACGCCGTTGCGGCGGCACCCAGCGCCCTTGCCATGGCGCCGCCACGCTCCATGCCACCCTTCGAGGACAGCACGCAATGAGCGCAAAACCGCAATTGTCGTTCTGGCAGATCTGGAACATGTGCTTCGGTTTCCTCGGCATCCAGTTCGGCTTCGCGCTGCAGAACGCCAACGTCAGCCGCATCTTCCAGACGCTGGGCGCGAACGTGGACGACATCCCGATCCTGTGGATCGCCGCACCGCTGACCGGACTGATCGTGCAACCGATCGTGGGTTACCTGTCCGACCGCACCTGGACGCGGCTCGGCCGCCGGCGCCCGTATTTCCTGGTCGGCGCGGTGCTGGCCTCGCTGGCGCTGTTCGCGATGCCTAACTCGCCGGCGCTGTGGATCGCCGCCGGCCTGCTGTGGGTGCTGGACGCGTCGATCAACATTTCGATGGAGCCATTCCGCGCTTTCGTCGGCGACCAGCTGGCGCCGCGGCAGCGGCCGACCGGCTACGCGATGCAGAGCTTCTTCATCGGCGTCGGCTCGGTGGTCGCCAGCCTGCTCCCGTTCCTGCTCGCCAAGCTCGGCGTCGGCAACACCGCCGGCCCCGGCGAGGTGCCGGACACCGTGCGCTACGCGTTCTATTTCGGCGGCGCGGTGCTGCTGCTGGCGTTGGCCTGGACGGTGCTGCGCACGCGCGAATATCCGCCGGCCGTGCTCGCCTCCTTCGACGATGCCGAGCCCCCGGCAGCCGCACGCACCCGACCGGTGGCGGACGTGCAGCGCAAGGGCCAAGGCATCGCCTGGATGGTCGCCGGCCTGCTCGGCGTATTCGCGATCTATCGTTTCGCCCTCGACAAGCAACTCTACCTCCTGGCCGCCGGCATCGCCGCCTACGGCCTGGCGTTGATCCTCAGCCGCCTCACCCGGCCGCAAGGGATGTTCGCCACGATCATGCGCGACGTGCACGAGATGCCGGCGACGATGCGCAGGCTCGCACTGGTGCAGTTCTTCTCGTGGTTCGCGCTGTTCGCCATGTGGATCTACACCACGGGCGCGGTGACCGGCGTGCATTTCGGCAGCAGCGATCCGGCGTCGAAGGCGTACAACGAAGGCGCCAACTGGGTCGGCGTGCTGTTTGCCGCCTACAACGGCTTCGCCGCGCTGGCGGCGATCGTGATCCCGTACATGGTGCGGCGCTGGGGCCTGCGCATCAGCCACCTGATCAATGCCTCGCTCGGCGGCCTGGGCCTGCTGTCGTTCGTGGTGATCCGCGACCCGCACTGGCTGCTGCTGTCGATGGTCGGGGTCGGCTTCGCCTGGGCCTCGATCCTGTCGCTGCCGTACGCGCTGCTGTCCGACAGCGTGCCGGCGGCGAAGATGGGCGTGTTCATGGGCATCTTCAATTTCTTCATCGTGATCCCGCAGCTGGTCGCGGCCAGCCTGCTGGGCTTCCTGCTCAAGACCTTCTTCGGCGGGCAACCGATCCAGGCGCTGGTGATCGGCGGCATCAGCCTGATCGTCGCTGGCCTGTGCGTGCTGCGGGTGCCGGAACCGGTGCTCGTGCCCGCGCCCGCGGCGGCGAACTGAGTTGGAGGCGACCATGACGATGCGATGGCTGGCCGTTGCGATCGGCACCGCGCTGGGTCTGGCGAGCGGCTGCATGCAGCAACCGACGCGTACCGATGCGGTCGACGATGCCACCACGGACTACTACGGCACCCTGGAACCGTTCGCCAGCGACGCGGTGTATTTCGTGATGACCGACCGCTTCGTCAACGGCGATCCTTCCAACGACCAGCGCGACCAGGGCGGGAAATACCGCACCTTCGACCTCCCCACACCCGGGGCGCCGCCCGGCCAGAGCGACAACGTCGGCTACCTCGGCGGCGATTTCAAAGGCATCGTCGACAACGCCGATTACATCCGCGACATGGGCTTTTCCGCGGTGTGGGTGACGCCGATCGTCGACAACCCGGACGCGGCCTTCACCGGCGGCAAGCCGGTGACCTGGGGCGGCATGTTCACCGACCGCGGCAAGACCGGCTACCACGGCTACTGGGGCGTCAATTTCTACCGGCTCGACGAGCACCTGCCCAGCCCCGGGCTCGACTTCGCCGGCTTCACCCGCGCCATGCACGGGAAAGACCTGCAGGTGGTGCTGGACATCGTCGCCAACCACGGCTCGCCGTCGTACACCATGCCGCAGGACCAGCCGAAGTTCGGCGAGATCCACGACCGCGACGGCAAGCTCGTCGCCGACCACCAGAACCTGCCGCCGGACAAGCTCGATCCTGCGCGCAATCCGCTGCACGCGTTCTACAACACCGGCGGTGGCCTCGCGGAACTGTCCGACTTCAACGAGAACAATCCGGCAGTGCTCGAATACCTCGTTGGCGCGTATGAGCAGTGGATCGAGCAGGGCGCGACGGCGTTCCGCATCGACACCATCGGCTGGATGCCCGACAGCTTCTGGCACCAGTTCACCACCCGCATCCTCGCGAAGCACCCGGGCTTCTTCATGTTCGGCGAAGCATTCGACTACGACGCCGACAAGATCGCGCATCACACGTGGCCGCAGAACGCCGGCGTCAGCGTGCTCGACTTCCCGCTCAAGGAGCGGCTGGCCGAAGTGTTCGGACGCACCGGTGGCGGCTACGAGCGGCTGGTCGAGCGCCTTCATCTCACCGGCGGCCCGTACGCGAATCCGTACGAGCTGATGACCTTCTACGACAACCACGACATGGCGCGCCTGGACGCCAGCGACGACGGCTTCATCGATGCGCACAACTGGCTGTTCACCGCGCGCGGCATTCCGGTCGTGTACTACGGCTCGGAAACCGGCTTCATGCGCGGCACCGCCGAGCACGCCGGCAACCGCAACTACTTCGGCCAGGAGCGGGTGGATGCAGCGGTCGGCAACCCGATCCGGGAACAGCTCCGGCGCATCGCCCGCGTCCGCGCCGCGGCGCCGGCACTGCAGCGCGGCCTGCAGCTCGACGTGCTGATGCAGGGCGATCGCGCCGCGTTCTACCGCGTGTACCAGCATGGCGGCCAGCACCAGATCGCGCTGGTGCTGCTCAACAAGGGCAGCGCGCCGGCCGGCTTCGAGATCCACGACTCCCTGCAGCCGGGGCGCTGGCGCGCCGCGCTCGGCGGCGGCGCAGTCGACGTGGCGGAGGGCGGCGGCCTGCCGACGACCGTGCCGGCGCACGGCGTCGAGGTCTACCTGCTCGATGCGCCGGTGCGCCGTGCCGACCTGGCGTCGGCGCTGGACGGGGCGATGGCGGCCGCGCGCCGTCGCGAGTGATCAGCCGCCGGCAGCGCCGCTGGACCGGCGCACCACCAGCGATACCGGCAAGGTGATGCTGGTGGCCGGTTGCTCGCACACCAGCTGCATCAGCGTTTCCACCAGCAGCTCACCGGCGCGCGTGGTGTCCTGGGCCACAGTGGTCAGCGGCGGGTTGGCGAAGCGCGCCGTGGGGATGTCGTCGAAGCCCACGACGGCCACGTCCTCCGGCACCCGTAACCCCTGCTCGCCGAGCGCACGCATCGCACCCAGCGCAATCAGGTCGCTGGCCGCGAACACCGCGTCGAAGGGAACACCGCGACCCAGCAGTTCGCGGCACGCCGCGCGCCCGGCCTCCTCGGCGCTCTCGGCGTCCACCTGCAGCGCGGGGTCGATGTGCCCGCCGACGGCGCGCAGCGCCTCGTCGCAGCCGCGGTAGCGCTCCAGGAATTCCGGATAGTGGCTGGAGGCGTCGCCGAGGAAGGCGATCCGCCGCCGCCCGAGCCCGATCAGGTGTTCGGCCGCGATCCGTCCACCGTAGTAGTTGTCGCAGCCGATCGACACGCCCGGCTGGTCGGCCTGCACCGCGCCCCAGCGGACGAAGTGCGTCCCCCGCTCCACGAGGTTCAGGAGCTTGTCCCGGTACGCCACGTAGTCGCCGTAACCGAGCAGGATCAGCCCGTCGGCCTTCATGCTGTCTTCGTAGTCGGCGTGCCAGTCATCGGAGAGTTGCTGGAACGAGACCAGCAGGTCCTGCCCCTGGCGCGAGCAGGCGCGGGTGATCGAACCGAGCATCGCCAGGAAGAACGGGTTGATGTGCGAATCGTCGGGGGTCGGGTCCTCGAACAGCAACAACGCCAGCGTGCCCGAACGCTGCGTGCGCAGGCTGGAGGCATGGCGGTCGACCTTGTAGTTGAGTTCCCGGGCCACGTCCTCGACGCGCTTGCGGGTCTGGGCATTGACCAGGGGACTGCCACGCAACACGCGCGAGACCGTGGCCTGGGAGACACCGGCCCGGTGGGCGATGTCGATCGAGGTGGCCTTGGGATGCTTGCGCATGCGGTCGGTGGTCGGGCGCCTGGTGTGGGGAGTGTAGTGACGACGACCGGGAGAGGGGAGATGCGCGCGCCGCATTCATTCTTGTATCCCGACAGCCGCTGGCGCAGCCAACAAGCCGGGCGGATGCCATGGCCGGCCGTGACGACTCGTTAGTGGGCCTCGTCCCAATCCTCGCCCACCCCGGCATCCACCACCAGCGGCACCCGCAGGTCGGCGGCCCCGGACATGCGCTGGACGACCTGGCCACGCAGGATGTCGACGAAATCCGCATCGACCTCGAACACCAGTTCGTCGTGCACCTGCATCACCATCAGCGCCCG
>JBDSFV010000112.1:0-2924 GCA_039919355.1 Luteimonas sp.
TTGATCCGCTGCAACGCCTGCACTGCACCCACGACCAGCGGCAGATGCAGGCTGCGCGCCAGGATCGCGCTGTGCGACAGCGCGCTGCCGCCGGCGGTGATCACCGCCATCATGCCCTGCGCCTGCAATTGCAGAAGCTCGGCCGGAGCGATGCTGTCTGTCACCAGGATCTCGCCGGCGACGCCCTGCAAATCGGCGTCGCGCCGGTGCAGCGCGGCGTGGATGCGGCCGATCACCTGGTCGATGTCGTCGATACGGCTGCGCAGGTAGGCATCGTCCATGCCGGTGAACACGGCGGCGATGCGGTCGCGCTGCAGCCGCAGGGCGTAGTCGGCGGAAAAGCGGCCGGTGCGGATCAGTTCGTCGAGGCCGTGCAGCAGTTCCGGGTCGTCGAGCAGCAGCGCGTGCAGGTCGAGGAATTCGCCGACCTCCTGCGCCAGCGCCCCATGCAGGCGCTCGCGCAGCGCGCGCATCTCGCCACGCACGACATGGATCGCAGCATGCAGGCGCGCAAGTTCGGCATCGACGTCGTCGATCCGTTCTTCGGAGACCTGCAGCGCATGCGGCAGCCGGACCCGGGCGCGGCCAAGCACGCTGCCGCGCGAGGCGCCGTGTCCGGGCAGCAGCTGCCGCATCAGCTTTCCTCGTCGAAGCGTCGCTCGAACAGCACGGCGACAGCCGCGGCAGCCGCGGCCTCGTCCTCGCCGTCGACCCGCAGCATCACCGGCGTGCCCTGGCCGGCGGCCAGCAGCATGACACCCATGATGCTCTTGGCGTTGACCTCGCGGCCCTTGGCGGCGAGCGTGGCATTGCTGCGATAGCCCGACAGCAGTTGCACCAGCCTCGCGGTTGCGCGCGCATGCAGGCCGAGGCGGTTGGCGACCAGCAGTTCGCGTTCGATCACGGGGAAATGGCCTCAGGCATCGTCATGGATGACACCGTTGCGCGCGCCGGCGGCGGCGACTGCGGGGAGTTCCTCGAGGTCGAGGTCGGCGTAGTTCATCACCCGCAGCAGCATCGGCAGGTTCACCGCCGACACCCGCCGCACCGGCGTGCCCAGGCGCGCCAGTTTCGCGGCGAGGTTGCTCGGCGTGGCGCCGTACAGATCGGTCAGCACCAGCACGCCGACGCCGCTGTCGACCCGGCGCAATGCCGCGCTCGCCGCCGGCAGCAGTGCGTCGGGATCGCCGTCGTAGGGCACCTCGAAGGCCTCGGTCTTCAGCGGCAGCTGCCGCAACAGCTTCGTGGCCACCGCGACCAGCGCGGAGCCGATGCCTTCATGGGTGATGAGCAGGACGCCGACGGACATGGCGGCAACTTAGCAGACCGGTGCGGCCGGCCGGAAGCGGTAGGGCGGGTCTTGACCCGCCAATGTCACGCCAAGTGGCGGGTCAAGACCCGCCCTACGCACGACGCGTCAATCCAGCTCGCGATGGTGCACCGCGACTTCGCCCCAGCCGCGCCCGCGGCAATGCGCGGCAAGGTGCTCGGCGAGGTAGACCGAGCGATGGCGGCCGCCGGTGCAGCCGAAGGCGACGGTGACGTAACTGCGCGTGTCCGAGCGCAGCCGTGGCAGCCAGCTGTCGAGGAACTGCTCGACCTGGCCCACGTATTCGGCTACGTCCGCCTGGGTCTCGAGGAATTCGCGCACGCTGGCATCGCGCCCGGACAGCGGGCGCAGTTCCGGATTCCAGTGCGGGTTCGGCAGCACGCGCGCGTCGAACACGAAATCCGCGTCGGGCGGGACGCCGCGCTTGTAGGCGAACGACTCGAACAGCAGCGACAGCGAGTTGTCGGTGGTCAGGCCGAACCCGGTGATGACCTGGCGGCGCAACTGGTGCACGTTGAGGGCGCTGGTGTCGATGACGCTGTCGGCGATCTGCCGCAGCGGTTTCAGCACCTGGCGTTCGAGCGAGATCGCATCGGCCAGCGCCAGCCCGAGGTGGCTGAGTGGATGGCGGCGGCGGGTATCGGCATAACGCTTCAGCAGCACCGCATCGGCGGTCTCGAAGAACACCAGGCGCGGGTCCAAACCGAGCGCGCCGACCGCCGACAGCCATTCCGGGATGTTGGCGAGGTCGCTGTGGCGGTTGCGCACGTCGATGCCGACTGCGAGCTTCTCCGGGGCGCCATCGTCGCGGGCGACGCTGCGTACGAATTCCGGCAGCAGTTCCGCCGGCAGGTTGTCGACGCAGTAGAAGCCCAGGTCCTCGAAGGTGTTGAGCGCGACCGATTTGCCCGAGCCGGACAAGCCGCTGACGATGATCAGGGAGGGCGCGACAGTGTTCATGGCGCGGCGCTCATGACGAACGTTCGAGGAAATGGCTGTGCCGCGCCATGAATGCCGCGGCCGGATCGGCGCCTTTGGCCCGCAGGATGTGCGCGCGGGCCGCGGCCTCGCTCAGCACCGCGAGGTTGCGGCCGGGCATCACCGGCAGGGTGATCATCGGCACGTCGAGGTCGAGCACGCGACGCGCGCCGATGTCGCCGGTGATGCGCTCGATCCCGCCCGGCTGCGGCTCCAGGTGTGGCCGCGTCAGATGCACGATCAGGCGCAGGTACTTGTTTTTCTTCACCGCGGTGTCGCCGAACATCTGGCGGATGTCGAGCACCCCGAGGCCGCGAACTTCCAGCATGTCCTGCAACATTTCCGGACTGGTGCCGTCGAGGACATCGGGCGCGATCTGGGTGAATTCCGGTGCGTCGTCGGCAACCAGGCGATGGCCGCGGGTGATCAGCTCCAGCGCCAGTTCGCTCTTGCCCGAACCTGCCTCGCCGGTGATCAGCACGCCGATCGAGTAGATCTCCATGAACACGCCATGCAGCATCACCCGCGGCGCCAGCGTGCGCGCGAGGTGGTACTGCAGGTGGTTGAGCAGTTCATGCCCACGCTTGGGCGAGGTCCACAACGGCGTTCCGGATTC
>JBDSFV010000113.1:0-8706 GCA_039919355.1 Luteimonas sp.
ACACCACACCGCGAAAATTCATTTCTTCGCGCAGGATCTCGTTGATCCAGCGCGGCGCATACCCGGCAGGTTCCGGCGCGACCTTGGGGTAGACGACGTGCGCCATCATCACCGCGTCGGCCCTGGCCTCGATGCCGGCGACGAACGGCACCAGGTCCAGCGCACGAATTTCGTCGAGTGGGCGATCATCGACCGCATCGTCGAAATGCGTGTCCTCCAGGACCGAACCGTGTCCCGGGAAATGTTTGAGCGTCGCCGCCATGCCAGCCGCGTGCATGCCGCGCACGTAGGCGCGGGTGAACTCGGCGACGATTTCCGGATCGGCCGAGAACGCGCGATCGCCGATGGCGCGGTTGCCGCGGCCCAGGTCGACCACCGGCGCGAAGCTGAGGTCGACGCCGCTGGCGCGCACTTCGCTGGCCATCAGCCAGGCGTGCTCTTGCGCCAGTTCGAGTGCGGCGACCGGATCGGCGGCGTACATGCGGCCAAAACCCTCCAGCGACGGCAGCGTGCTGTAACCCTCGCGGAAACGCTGCACGCGCCCGCCTTCCTGGTCGACGCAAACCAGCTGCGGGCGCGGCGCGGCTGTGCGGATCGCCTGCGACAGTTCCGCCACCTGCGCCTTCGAGGCGAAGTTGCGCGCGAACAGGATCACGCCGGCACAGGCGTCGTGCTGCAGCCAGTCGCGTTCCTGCGCGGTGAGCTGGGTGCCGGCGATGCCGAGTACGAGCATTGCTTGGGTTCCTTGTTGCTGGCTCTTGGCCAGGCGTGTTTGGGGATTGTCGCGCAATTCTGCGTCTGATTTCGTTTTCAACGAGTATTTCAAGAGCTTCCACCCGCTGCGCGGTGGAAGCTCTTGAACGAACCCAGCCTACGGTTCGAACATCGCAATCGACTCCACATGCGCCGTATGCGGAAACATGTCCATCACCCCCGCGGCGCGCAGTTTCCAGCCGCGCTCGTTGACCAGATACCCGGCATCGCGCGCGAGCGAAGCGGGATGGCAGCTGACGTAGACGATCCGCTTCAGGCCCTTCAACGGCAATTGCTTGAGCACGACGTCAGCGCCGGAGCGCGGCGGGTCCAGCAGCAGGCGGTCGAAACCATGCTCTTTTTCAGTGCCCCGCATCCAGATATGTCCGCGCAGATCCTGGGCGAGATCCGCGGCGTGGAATTCGGCGTTGCCAAGCCCGTTGTGCAGCGCATTTTCCCGCGCCCGTTTCACCAGGCCGGCATCGCCCTCGACCCCGACCACCTCGCGCACGCCGCGCGCCAGCGGCAGCGTGAAGTTGCCGAGGCCGCAGAACAGGTCGAGCACGCGCTCGTCCGGCTGCGCGTCGAGCAACGCCAGCGCGCTGGCGATCATCTTCTGGTTGAGGCCGGCGTTGACCTGGATGAAGTCGAGCGGCCGGAACTGCAATTCGACGTCCCACTGCGGCAGCCGGAACGCGAGCTTCGGTGCCTCCGGCCAGAGCGCGTGCACCGAATCGATGCCGCCCGGCTGCAGGAAGACCGCGAAGTCGTGCTCTTTTGCAAATGCGACCAGAGCATCACGGTCGCGCTCCGACAACGGCGCGAGATGGCGGAACACCAGCGCGACCGTATCGTCGCCGGCGATGAACTCGATCTGTGGTATCTCGCGTCGCGCATCCATGCCATCGATCAGCGCCGACAGCGCCGATATCTTTTCGCCGACCTGCGGGATCGCCGTGTGGCAGACAGAGAGATCTGCGACGAAGCGCGGATCCTGTTCGCGGAACCCGACCAGGGCCTTGCCCTTCTTCTCGACGCGGCGCACCGAGAACCGGCCCTTGCGGCGATAACCCCAGACGGCGTTCGTCAACGGAGGCAGCACCGAATCCGGCGCGACATGGCCGATGCGTTCCAGGTTCTCCAGCAAAACGCGCTGCTTGGCGTGGATCTGCCGGTCCTCGGCGAGATGCTGTAGTGCGCAACCGCCGCAGGTACCGAAATGCGGGCAGCGCGGTGCGACGCGATCAGCTGCGGCCGACAGCACTTCCAACGTTTTCGCCTCGTCGAAGCTGCGCTGGCGGCCGGTCTGCTGCGCCATGACCGACTCGCCGGGCAAGGCGCCGGACACGAACACCGTCTTGCCGGACTCGCGGCGGGCAACACCGCGGCCGTCGTGGCTGAGGTTGAGGATCTCGATCTGGAACGGGGTCTGGTCGATGCGGGCCACGGCGTTACTGCGTTTTGGCGAGCCGCACATTGTAGGGCGGGTCTTGACCCGCCGCCCTTAGCCCCACAGGTGACGCACGTTTCGATCGCGCCCGGCGAGGCGGGTCAAGACCCGCCCTACGAATGCATCACTTCTGCTTCCAGCCACCCGATGCGTCCTGGTACCACCAGCCGCTGCGCGCGCTCTCGATCCACTGCTTCGAAAAGACACCGCGGATCTGCGATTCCCATTCCGGGTGGCTGTTGGCGACAGCGACCTCGCGATACGCCGCCTTGCGGTCGCGGTTGTCGTCGGCCACCGCCTGATTGACCGCGACCCGGTCCTTCAGCTGCAGCTTGGCCGCATCACGCACGACGACCAGGCCGTCGCGGGTGAAACCCAGCGCCCCTGAATCAAAGCCGGCGCGCAGGCTGGCGTCGAAACGCGAACCCATGCGCGCCTGGATCGCCTGGATTGCCGGCGTCTTGATGGTGATGTCGGGCGCGCCTTGCGCGTATGCCGGTGCGATACCGATCAGCATCAGGGGATCGAACCGCAACGCCATGCCACCGCCACCATCCGGTTTTGGTTGCGCCTGCTGCGCCTCGTCACCGATCACCTTCTCGACGAATTCCTTGGCGGCTTCCTTGGCCTCGGCAGCCGGGAAGTAGACGTTGATCGTCACGCAGGCCGTCAGCACCAGCGCGGTGGCGGCATTCAGTCCAAATCCGCGCATTCCCATCCAGCGTTTCATCGTTGATCTCCTGTGGGCTTGCAGAATACGTTGCGATCATTGCACGACCGGCTTGACCTCGCCCTTGCTGACGGCGGTGAGGCGCTCGACCAGGGTCGGCCAGTCGACCTGGCGATTGAATCCGACCACGGTCAGCCGCGGCAGGCCGGCTCCTTCGACGATAGTAAATCCCGCCCCCGCTGAATGCAGGCCTCCCATCTCGCAGACCTCGTTGGCAAGCCTGCAGGAAATGCCGATGCGGCTGTAGCCGAAATCGTCGAACAGGCCGATCAACCGGCTTTGCAGGGTGTTGGTGAAGGATGCGTCGCCGACGCTGGAGATGTTCTGTACCGCGCGCTGGCTGAGGCGCTGCCGCACGCCCCGTGTTTTCACGGTGTGCAGTTCGGCGTCGAACGCGGTCGCGGTCCAGTCGACCAGGCGCAGGTCGCCGATACGGCCGTCGAGGCGGCCGGTGATGCTGCCGAAATCGAACACCCCGGTCAGCGACTGCAGGTCGAGGTCGTCGAGCACGAGGTCGGCGCTCAGCGACGGCGCAACGCCGAAGGGGCGCTCCATCGACAGCGACGACACCTGCACCGATCCTCCGAACAACTGCATGGTCAGGCCACCGTCGAAATCCAGGCGCTCGCCAGCGTAGCGCGCATTGGGGATGCGTCCACTGAGCTGGCCCTGGAACGCCGGCCAATGCAGGGCCTGTGCCAACTGGCCGATGTCGAGCCGGTCCAGCGTCAGGCCGAAGCGGATGTCGGCACCAGTGTCACCCGAGGGTGGGCGGATCGTCATGCCCTCAAAGCGCAGGCTGCCGCCGAGTGCGGGCACCGTGACCGCATCGCGCAGTCGCAGCTTGCCGTTGCTGCTGTCGAGCGGCAATGCCGCGGCGGCGAAGTCCAGCCCGTACAACTGTCCGCCGTGCCAGCGCAACTCGCCCGACACCGGTGTCGTCGCCGAGAAGCGCGGCGTACCGCTGAGATCGTCGAAGCGGAATCGACCCTTCGGATCGATCACGTCGATGCCATGCAGGTTCGCGCTGGCGTCCTGCAGTCGCCCGCCAGCCACGCCCACGTCGGCATCGACGGCGCCGGACAGTTGCAGGCCGCCCAGGCCGAACACCGCCAGCCAGCCGGACAGGTAGCGTTCGCCCAGCGGCGCGACGTTGCCGCTGTGCAGGTGCAGGTCGAGCTCGCGCAGGCTGGCCTCGCGGTCGAATGCGGCGCTGCCGTCGGCGACCAGCACCTCGCCGTCGCGCCACGCGATCACGGGCAGTCGCCAGCCTTCGCCCGGACGCTGGCGGGCTTGGATGCGTACGCCGACCGGCGTCGCCGGCAGCGCGACGTAGGCGTTGCCGGCGAGGAACTCGCCGCCATGCAGCAGGCCGTCGAGCGCGACCGTGGCCAGCTGCGGCGTCTTGCGGTAATCGATGGCGAAATGGCCGCCGAGATCCTCGCCGGCAATGCTGGCATCGGGCGTGTCGAACGCGGCCCCGGCGACAGCCAGCATGCCTGCGAGCTGCAACGGTCGCGCTTTCGGCGCATGCACGCGCAAGCGGCCGTCGAGCGTGCCGGACTTCAGCTTGCCGTCCTGCCACGCGCGCGCCAGCAATGCCTGCGCCCACACCAGCGGCACCCGGGTGAGGTCGATCATGGTGTCGTCGGGCGCGGCGGCCTGGCGGTGCAAGGCAAGCGTCGAGCCGCCGTGCGACAGTGTTGCGTCGGTCGTGGCGGTGCCGAGGTCGACGGCGAGCCGGAGTGGCGCCCCACGCCCGGTGCGCAGTTCGCCATCGCAGCGCCAGCCTGCCTGTGCGTCACGTCGAAGCGGACAGTGCCAGCGCAGGTCGCGGTAGCGATAGCCGAGATCGGGGGCGTCGAGCGCGCGCGCGCTCAGGACGAGATCGCCCTGCTGCGCATTGGCCGGCCAGTCCAGGCGCACGTGCACACCGTCGAGCGTGGCGACCGCGATCGTGACCCGGTCGATCCGGGCCTGCAAGGTACGCGCCGCGGCCTGGCCATTGCAGGCCAGGCACGAGAACAACAGCAGCAGGGTTAACATCGACCGTGACATGGCCGAAAGCATACCGATACCACGCGGGCTCCCGATGAAACCATGCATCCTGCTGGTCGAGGACGATCCGGTCAGCCGTGCTTTCCTGGCGGCGGCAGCCGAGGCCTTGCCGGCCTCGGTCGACGCGGTCGCTACCTGTGCCGAGGCACTCCGTTGCGTGCCGGGCCAGCCGGACTACGCCCTCTGGCTGATCGATGCCAACCTGCCCGACGGCAGCGGCGCGGGCTTGCTCGCCAGCCTGCGCGAACGCGGCGCCGATACCCCAGCTCTGGCGCATACCGCCAGCCGCGACTCCACAGCACTGGACGCATTGATCGCCGCCGGCTTCGCCGAAGTGTTGGTGAAGCCACTGGCCGCGATCGCGCTGCAGGCGGCGATCTGCCGCGTGCTCGGCCACGACCTTGCACCCGCCGACGCCGAAACCGGCCGATGCGTGAAGTTGCCGCAGTGGGACGACGCCGCCGCGCTGTCGGCGCTCAAGGGCGAGCAGGCCCACGTCGTCGCGCTGCGGCGCCTGTTCCTCGACGAATTGCCGGGCCAGCGCCTGGCCATCGATGCAGCGTTGGCGGACGGCGATGCCGAGCGCGCCTGCCGGGAGCTGCACAAGCTGCGTGCAAGCTGCGGCTTCGTCGGCGCGGCGCGCCTGGGAGAAGCGGTACGCGTACTCGAGGGTGATCCGCGATCCGCACTCGCATTGCAACGCTTCGATGAGGCGGCAACCGACCTGCTGGACCCGCGTTGACCGATTAGTCCGTGGGCCTGGACGCGAGCCGGCCGAGCTCGCCGAGCAGTTCCCACGATTTCAGACCGCGCCCGCCGAGGTGGTGCAGGAGCACCGGCCGCAGCGCACGGCGCAGGCCGGCGAGATCGTCGGGGCCGGGTATCTGGTCGGCGGCGAGCGCCAGCAGTGCGCGACCGGTCGCCGCATCACTGCGGTCGTCGTGGCCGCGATCGCTCAGCAGGCGGCGCGCGCCGTGCTCGGGATCAAGTCGGTAGCGCGCGGCCGCGTCGATGGCGATGCCATCGCCATCGACATCGAAAGCGAAGCCGAAGCCCAGTGCATCGAGGAGGTCGCGCTCGAATTGCCGCAGGCTCCACGCCAGCGATGTGCCGGCGCCGAGCCGCGCACGCGCGAGGCCGTAGGCATCGAACAGTTCGGGCAGGGGGTCCTGCCGTGGCGCCAGCCGCATGACCAGCTCATTGAGGTAGAACGCGGCCAGCGTGGCTTCGCCGACGAGTAGTGGCGCCGCGTCGAGCGCCTCGGCCGCGCGCAGCTGCGCCAGCTCGCCGCGCTGCACGGCATCGAGGCGGATGTGCTGCAGCGGCTGCAATGCGGCGCGCAGCACATGTCGCTTCGGTCCCTGCACGCCGCGCGCGAGCAGGCCGATGCGGCCATGGTTCTCGCTCAGCACTTCGACCAGCAGGCTGCTCTCGCGCCACGGCCGCGCATGCAGCACGTAGGCCGGCTCGCCTTCGTAACGCATGGCTAGTCGTGGTAACCGAGCGTGCGCAGTGCGGCTTCGTCGTCCGACCAGCCTTCGCGAACGCGCACCCAGGTCTGGAGGAACACCTTGCGGCCGAACAGGCGCTCCATCTGCTCTCGCGCACGGGTGCCGATCTCACGCAGGCGGGTGCCGCCCTTGCCGATCACGATCGCCTTCTGGCCGTCGCGTTCGACCCACACCACCGCGCCGATGCGCAGCAGATTACCGTCCTCGACGAAGCTCTCGATCTCGACCGTGGTCGCATACGGCAGTTCCGCGCCAAGCTGGCGCATCACCTGCTCGCGCACCAGTTCGCCGGCGAGGAAACGCTGGCTCTTGTCGGTGATCTCGTCCTCGGCATACAGCGGCGGCTGCTCCGGCAGCAACCCCAGCAGCGTGTCGACCAGCGCATCGAGGCCCTTGCGCTTCAGCGCCGATAGCGGGTGCACCGCGGCGAACTCGCGGCCCGCGCTGACTTCGGCGAGGAACGGCAGCAGCGCGGTCTTGTCCTTGATCCGATCGACCTGGTTGACGGCCAGTACCACGGGCACGCCAGTGGATTTCAAGGCGTCGTAGGCAAGTGCGTCGCCGTCGTCCCAGCGACCGGCCTCGATCACCAGCACCACCGCATCGACACCTTCCAGGGCACCGCGCGCCGCCCGGTTCATCCAGCGGTGCATCGCCGACGACGAGGCCTTGCCCTGTTCGCGGTGGATACCGGGTGTGTCGACCAGCAGCAGCTGGCCGCGCTGGAAACTGGCGATGCCCAGCAGGCGGTGCCTGGTGGTCTGCGGGCGGCTGGAGGTGATGCTGACCTTGGCCCCGACCAGCGCGTTCACCAGGGTCGACTTGCCGACATTGGGGCGACCGATCACGGCGACGTGGCCGCTATGGAACACGTTGCCTTGGAGCGTGTCGCTATGGGGATTGTCTGCGCTCATGTCAATGCGATCCGTTGCAGCACTGCATCGGCGGCGGCCTGTTCCGCGGCGCGGCGCGAACTGCCGCTGCCTTCGGCGCTGATGGCCGGCTCGCCCAGGATGCACCCGATGCGGAAACGCTTGTCGTGGTCGTCGCCGCTCTCCTCGAGCAGCGCGTACGTCGGCAACGGCAATTGCCGCGCCTGCAACCATTCCTGCAAGCTGGTCTTGGCATCCTTGCCGACCTGGTGCAGCGGCGGCAGCGCGGCCAGCAGCGGTTCGAACCACGGCAGCACCGCCTGCCTGCAGGCGTTGAAACCGGCATCGAGGTACATCGCCGCGATCACCGCTTCCAGGGCATCGGCGAGGATCGAGTCACGGCGATGGCCGCCTGCTTTCATTTCACCTGGCCCGAGCGTCAGGCGCGCGCCGAGATCCAGTTCGCGGGCGACCCCGGCCAAGGCGGATTCGCGCACCAACTCGGCGCGGGCGCGGGTCATCGCGCCCTCGTCGGCCTTGGGCCAGCGCAGGTACAACTGTTCGGCGATGATCAGGTTGAGCAGCGCGTCGCCAAGGAACTCGAGACGCTCGTTGTGCGGGCTGCCCGCGCTGCGGTGGCTGAATGCCTGTGCCAGCAGGCTGGCATCCATGAAGGCGTGGCCACCGAAACGGGCAGCCACGGCGGGATCACTCCTCGGCACCATGCTGCGTCAGGTCCTGGCTGGTCGCGAATTTTCCGACCACGTCGAGGTTCGCGATGATCGGCTCGCGGACCTCGTAGTTCACGTCCATCTTCCAGCCGCGGTCGACACGCTTGATCTTGACGTTCTCGGGTTTCACGTGCTCGGCATAGCTGATGTAAAGACGCCGGAAGAAAAGGTCCTGGATCTTGGCCGGATCGCGATCGGCGATGCCCGGTTCCGCCGCCAGGCCACTGAGCGCCTGCTTCACTGCGTAGTATTCCGAATACATCGGGATGAGCTTCATGCCGACGTAGGCGAACAGTCCCACCACCCCGAGCACGATCACGAACCCGATCAGGGTCATGCCACTCTGCGTGCGCTTCATTGCCTCTCCCCTTGCGACCTGCGTGGATGTGCGTCCCGAACCTGCGGACCAAGTCTACGGGACAAGCTGGCGGAATCCGCCTCGCGGAACCCGGCACAAGGAATCCGGCTCATGGAATCTGGCTGCCGATCCGGTTGAAGTCCACCCCTCCTGCGCTGCGATCCCAGTTCATCCATACCAGGAAGGCCTTGCCGCGCAGGTTCGCCTCGGGCAGGAAGCCCCAGAAGCGGCTGTCCTCGCTAT
>JBDSFV010000114.1:0-4083 GCA_039919355.1 Luteimonas sp.
CCGATATCGTCCGGGTCGCGTGACAGCTGGGTCAGCAGGCCGCCGGCCTGCGCCAGCGCCTCGATCACCAGCACGCCAGGCATCACCGGATGGCCGGGAAAGTGGCCCTGGAAGAACGGCTCGTTGATGGTGATGCTCTTGATGCCGAGCACGCGCTTGTGCGGCTCGAACTCGACCACGCGGTCGACCAGCAGGAAGGGATAGCGGTGCGGCAGCAGTTTCTGGATGCCGGTGACGTCGATGGGCAGGTTGGGCAACTTCATCGTGTGCGGGGTTGCGCTCATCATTCCTCCTTGTCGCGCGATCCGACACGGCGTGCCAACGCGTCGAGCTGCTTGAAACGTGCGGCGCTCTTGCGCCAGCTGCGATTTTCCATCAATGGCGTGCCGGAGGAGTACTCGCCTGGTTCGCGGATGGAATGGGTGACCAGTGTCATCGCGGTGACGACGACCCGGTCGCAGAGTTCGAGGTGGCCGAGCACGCCAGCACCGCCACCGATCAGGCAGTAGCGTCCGATCCGCGCGCTGCCAGCGACCGCCGAGCAGCCCGCCATCGCGGTGTGCGCGCCGATCACCACGTTGTGGCCGATCTGGATCTGGTTGTCGAGGCGAACGTCCTCCTCGAGCACGGTGTCGTCGAGCGCGCCGCGGTCGATGGTGGTGTTGGCGCCGATCTCGCAATCGTCACCGACCACCACGCCGCCGAGCTGCGGCACCTTCAGCCAGCGCCCGCCGTCCATCGCCAGGCCGAAACCGTCGGCGCCGAGCACCGCACCCGGATGCACCAGCACGCGCCGGCCGAGGCGGACGCGCTTGACCAGGGTCACGTTCGCGCCAAGCTCGGAGCCTGCACCGATGTCGCAATCCTCCCCGATCGCGCAGCCCGGCCCGATCACCACGCCGGCCGCGATCGTGCTGCGCGCGCCGATGCTGACGAAAGGACCGACCTGCGCGCCCGGATCGACCGTGGCGCTGGCATCGATCGCGGCGCTGGCATGAATGCCGGGCGAGGACGTCGGGTGCAGGTCGAACAAGGCCGCGAGCTTGGCGAACGCGGAGTAGGGATCGTCGGCGACCAAAACCGTACCCGCGTAGTCGGTAGCATCCTCGGCGCGCATCACCACGACTCCGGCCTGGGTGTCGGCGAGTTGCGCGCGATAGCGCGGATTGGCGAGGAAGGCGAGCTGGTCGCGCTGCGCGCGGGCCAGTGTCGACACGCCGGCGACCGCGACCTGGGCGTTTCCGCGCAGGTCGAGTCCGAAGCGCGCGGCCAGCTCCGCCGCGGTGAATGCGTTCCGGTTCACCGCCGGGGCCGCCGTGCCGGCATCCTCAGAACGCGCCGCCGAACGTGAACTGCAGGCGTTCGACCTCGTCGGTGTCTTCCTTGCGCAGCGGGAAGGCGTAGCTGATCGAGATCGGCCCGACCGGCGCGCGCCACAGCAGCGCCACGCCGGCCGAGGCGCGTAGCTGGCCGCTGTCGAAGTCGTCGGCGTTGCGGAACACGTTGCCGAAATCGACGAAGGCCGAGACGCGGGCGGCAGGACTGTTGATCAGGGTCGGGAAAAACATCTCGACCGATCCGACCGTCTTCACCGCGCCGCCGAGCGGCTGCGTGAACGTGCTGATGGGCGTGATGCCCTCGCGCGGGCCGAGCGTGTTGTCGCGGAAGCCACGGACCGAGCGCACGCCACCGGCATAGAAGTTCTCGAAGAACGGCAGGCCATCGGCGGTGACGGTCTTGATGTAATCGGGGGACGTGCCCGGGATGCAAGGATCGCTCGGCGGCGGAGGCGGCGGCGGATTCGGATTCTGCAGGGTCGGTGGCGTAGGGGGCGTGAAGCAGATGTTGCGGGTGACGGGGTCGCCGTAACTGTCGCCGTAGCCGAGTTCGACGCGGGTATTGAGCACGAGCGCCCGCGACAGCGGCCAGAACTTGGAGAACTGGTAATTGAGCTTGTAGTACTCCACCGTCGAACCGGGCAAGGTCACTTCGGCCGAGACGCGCTGGTAGGTGCCGCGGCTGGGAGTGAAGTAGTCATTGCGGGTATCGCGTGCCCACGCCAGTTCCGTGCGCCATGCGTAGAAGGTGCGCTGGTCGAGCGCATCGATGTAGTCAACGATAGATGGTGGCGTCGAACCGCGGAAGGTGAAGATCTGGTTGCTGTCGATGCCGAACAACGCGGTGACGGTATCGTTTTCCGTGATCGGCAATCCGAGCACCACCTGCGCTGCGCGGCTGGTGGTGGAATACGATGCGGTGTTGAAGTTGGAGTTGTCGAACTCGCGCCACGTCAGGTTGTAGCCCA
Source organism: Luteimonas sp. (assembly GCA_039919355.1). GTDB lineage: Bacteria > Pseudomonadota > Gammaproteobacteria > Xanthomonadales > Xanthomonadaceae > Cognatiluteimonas. The sequence continues at coordinate 2,306 of JBDSFV010000114.1, forward strand.
GCGACATGCCCTCGTCGGTGAAATAGGGATTCAGGAACGAGAACGCATAGCGCTGCAGGTAGGCGTTGCGCTGCGCCTCGATCGAAACCCGGTTGCCGCTGCCGAGGAAGTTGTTTTGCGACAGCTGGATCGAGGTCGTCAGGCCGGAGAGTTGCGAATAGCCCAGGCCGAAGACGAAGCTGCCCGAGGTGGTTTCCTTGACGTTGTAGACCACGTCGACCTGGTCGCTGCTGCCGGCGACCGGGGCGTTCTCGACATCGACGGTCTCGAAGAAGCCGAGCCGCTGCAGCCGCACCTTGGAGCGGTCGATCGCCGCCTGCGAATACCAGGCTCCCTCGAACTGGCGCATCTCGCGGCGCAGCACCTCGTCGGCGGTGCGGGTATTGCCCTTGAACACGATGTGGCGGACGTTGACGCGCGGACCGGGAACGACCTGCAGGTTGATGCCAACAGTGCGCTTGTCGCGGTCCAGTTCGGGAATCGCGTTGACCTGGGCGAAGGCATAGCCGATGTTGCCCAGGGTTGCCGTGATCGAATCGGAAGTCAGCTCCAGCAACCGGCGCGAGAAGGTCTGGCCTGGCTTGACCAGCACCATCCTGTCGATCTGTTCCTTCGACAGCACGGTGTCACCGGTAACCTGGACGTCGGAAACGGTGTATTGCTCGCCTTCGGTCAGCCCGGCGGTGATGAACATGTCGCGCTTGTCCGGGCTGATCGCCACCTGGGTGCTGTCCACACTGAAGTCCACGTAGCCGCGGTCCAGGTAATACTCGTTGAGCTTCTCCAGGTCGCCGGACAGTTTTTCGCGCGAGTACTGGTCGTCACGGCGGTACCAGCTCAGCAAGTTGCTCTCCCTGGACTCCCAGCGGTCGGTGATGTCCTTCTGTTCAAACTTCTCGTTGCCGATCAGGTTGATGTGACGGATCTTGGCCGCCTTGCCTTCCTTGACATGGATGGTGACGTCGACGCGGTTGCGATCGAGCCGCGCCACGGACGGGGTGATCTCCACGTTGTATTTGCCGCGGTTGTTGTACTGGCGGGTCAGTTCCTGGGTGACGCGGTCCAGGCTCAGGCGGTCGAAGGTCTCGCCCTCGGCCAGGCCGATGTCGGCGAGGCCCTTCTGCAGGTCCTCGGTCTTGATGTCCTTGTTGCCGGTCAGCGTCAGCTTGTTGATCGCTGGACGCTCGGTGACGGTCACCACCAGGATGCTGCCCTGTCGGTCCAGCCGCACGTCCTCGAAGAAGCCGGTCTTGTACAGCGCGCGGATCGCCTCGGCGGCGCGGGTCGCGTCGACCGTGTCGCCACGCTCGATCGGCAGGTAGGTGAACACGGTGCCGGCGGAGATGCGCTGCAGGCCGTCGATGCGGATATCGCTGACAGTAAATGCGTCGCTGGCGACAGGGCCGGCAGCGGTTGGTTCACTTGCGGCGGCATTGGCCGGAACAGCGTCCGCCGTCTGTGCCCAGACGGTGACCGGGGTCAGCACTGACGTCAGGGCGAGGGCGAGCAGGTGGCGGCGTGGGGGTCGCGTCATCGTTACATCCATTATTGATCCGGCCCCCAGCGTTTTGAGGGCCTCCTTTTTCCCTTTCCCGCAGCAGCGGGGGAGGGCAAGGGTGGGGGAATTGATTCGGTCGATTTTATCTTATGCGTTCCGAATCAATGGAGGGTCGGGACCATCGCGGGCAGCGCAATGGTGTGGTCATCACCAGTGGGCTTCAGCGCACCAGTTGCACGATGTCGTTGTAGAACGCCAGGCCCATCAGCCCGGCCAGCAG
>JBDSFV010000115.1:0-4363 GCA_039919355.1 Luteimonas sp.
GCCGGTGCTCACCGATGTGCACGAATACACGCCGATGGATGAAGTCGGTCTGCCGACACAGGAACGCCGGCGTCTGCAGCACATCGACGACCGCGGCGACCTCGTCCATCGGCGTGTATTCGTGCACGTCGGTCAACACCGGCACGCCGAGCTGGCGCTTCACCTCACTCAGCACTTCAGCCCTTCCTCCAGGCCCGGGCCGCGGAAACTGGTGCCGGAGGTGCGGTTGGCCTTGTCGAAGCTGGATTTGAAGATGAAGGGGATGCCGAGTTCGCTGGTGATCTCCTTGAGGGTGCCGGCGGTGTCGAGCTGCAACTGCATCGACTCGATCACGCAGGGGCCGGCGATCAGGAAAAATGGCTTGTCGAGGCCGACCTCGAAACCGCACAGGTTCATCGCAAACTACCCTTTCGGATTGTCATTCCGAGCGTAGCGAGGAATCTGCTGTCGTTGTGCCACCGGTAAAAGCAGATCCCTCGCTGCGCTCGGGATGACATGTCGATGAAGGTCACGCCGACGCTTCCTTCAACAACCGCCCGCCGGCCTTGTGCTCGCGCACCGCGCGGACGAAGCCGACGAACAGCGGATGGCCGTCGCGCGGGGTCGACAGGAATTCCGGGTGCGCCTGGCAGGCGAGGAACCACGGATGCTGCGCCTGCGGCAGCTCGATCATCTCCACCAGCAGGTCGTCCATTGACTTGGCGCTGATGACCAGGCCGGCGTCCTCGAGCTGGCTGCGGTAGCGATTGTTGAATTCGTAGCGATGGCGATGGCGCTCGCCAACGATGTCCTTGCCGTACAGCTTGTGCGCCAGCGTGCCGGGCTTGATGCGCTGGTCCTGCAGGCCCAGGCGCATGGTGCCACCGAGGTCGCTGTCCTCGCCGCGATGTTCGACATCGCCGGTGGCGGTACGCCACTCGGTGATCAGGCCGATCACCGGATGCGGCGACTGCCTGTCGTTCTCGGTGCTGTTGGCGTCGGCGAGGCCGAGTACATGCCGGGCGTAATCGACTACCGCCGCCTGCATGCCGTAGCAGATGCCGAAATACGGGATGCCCTGCCCGCGCGCGTACTGCGCGGTCAGCACCTTGCCCTCGAAGCCGCGATCGCCGAAGCCGCCGGGGACGAGGATGCCGTCGACGCCCTGCAGCGCCTCGCCACCCTCGCGCTCGATGTCCTGCGACTCCAGCCATTTCAGCCGCACCTTGGTGCGCTGGCGCAGGCCGCCGTGCTTGAGCGCCTCGGCCAGTGACTTGTAGGCGTCCTGATGGTCGATGTACTTGCCCACGACCGCAATCGTGACCTCGTCGACCGGATGTTCGGCGGCATCGACCACCGCCTTCCATTCCGACAGGTCGGCTTCCGGCGCCGCCTTGGAATCGAGCCGAAGCTGCTCGACCACGATCTGGTCGAGACCCTGGTCGTGGAACCACATCGGGATCTTGTAGATGTTGTCGAGGTCGACCGCGGAGATGACGGCCTTCTCCGGCACGTTGGTGAACAGCGCGATCTTGCGGCGCTCGCCATCGGGCAGCGGCCGCTCGCTGCGGCACAGCAGGATGTCGGGCTGGATGCCGATCGAGCGCAGTTCCTTGACCGAATGTTGGGTCGGTTTGGTCTTGAGCTCGCCGGCGGCGGCGATGAACGGCACCAGCGTCAGGTGCATGAACAGCGCCTTGTCCAGGCCGCGCTCGGTGCGGATCTGGCGGATCGCCTCGAGGAACGGCAGCGATTCGATGTCGCCGACGGTACCGCCGATCTCGACCAGCGCCACGTCGAAGCCGGCGGTGGCGTCGTCGATGCAGCGCTTGATCTCGTCGGTGACGTGCGGGATCACCTGCACGGTGCCGCCGAGGTAGTCGCCGCGGCGTTCCTTGCGGATCACCGATTCGTAGATCTTGCCGGTGGTGACCGAGTTCTTGCCGGACAGGCGGGTGCGCAGGAAGCGCTCGTAGTGGCCCAGGTCCAGATCGGTCTCGGCGCCGTCGTCGGTGACGTAGACCTCACCGTGCTGGAACGGGCTCATCGTGCCCGGATCGACGTTGAGGTAGGGGTCGAGCTTCATCATCGTCACGCGCAGGCCGCGCGCTTCGAGGATGGCCGCCAGCGACGCGGCCGCGATGCCCTTGCCGAGCGAGGACACCACGCCGCCGGTGACGAAGACAAGCGGGGTGACAGGGCTGGGGGGAGTCATGGGCGCAATGGTGGCTGGAAAGCGCCATTCTACAGGCAAGCGTCGTGGGCCGCCCCACCCCGCTGCCGACCCTCGGAACGCAAGCCCTTGTTGCAGCGACAAAAAACGCCCCGGCTGGCCGGGGCGCTGGTTGCTGGTTGGGCGCGGCACTGAAACCGGCCCGGTTATGCAGCCATTACGGCGTCGTGTTCGCTTCCTCCGGCTCGGCCGGGGTTTCGCTGTCGTCGGAACCGGCGGTCACCGCCGAGTTCGCGTCGGCACTTGCGTTGCCGGAAACCGATGCGGCGGCCTGGTCGCTGGCGTTGTCGGCCGCCTGCGCACCGGTGCGGGCGGTGTCCTTCACTGCATCGCCGACCTTCTCGCCGGCGTCCCTGGCGGTCGTGGCGACCTGATGGATCGCGTTGGTGTGGGCATGGGCATCGATCCGGGTCTGGGCCTGGACGCCGGCATTGACCGGGCCGGCCTGCACGCCGACGCCCGCGTTGCCACCGACGCCCACGCCGAGGCCCTGGGCAAATACGAACGGGGTCGCCAGCGCGGTTGCCAACAAGGCGGGGATCAACAATTTGCGATGGTTCATTTGAGTCTCCAGTGGGAAATCGAGTTGTATATCCAGTGGCCGCGCCCCTCGACGACGCGGCGACCCTAGCCCGCGTTGCCATGCTCGCGACTGAACGAACGGGCTTTTAACTTCGCCGTCGCGAATACGCGACAATCACTCCTCTGCTCGCAGACGCCAAGCGCATCCGACGCAATGAACTCCCGTTACAACGCCGCCGACATCGAAGTCCTCTCCGGCCTGGATCCGGTCAAGCGCCGTCCCGGCATGTATACCGATACCACGCGGCCGAACCATCTGGCGCAGGAAGTGGTCGACAACGCCGTCGACGAGGCGCTGGCCGGACACGCGGGCGAGATCGAGGTGACGCTGCACGCCGACGGCAGCTGCGAGGTCAGCGACGACGGCCGCGGCATGCCGGTCGACATCCATCCCGAGGAAAAGATCCCCGGCGTCGAGCTGATCCTCACCCGCTTGCACGCGGGCGCAAAGTTCGGCACCAGGAACTACACCTTCTCCGGTGGCCTGCACGGCGTCGGCGTCAGCGTGGTCAACGCGCTGTCGAAACAGGTCGAAGTCCACATCAGGCGCGACGGCAACGAATACCGGATGACGTTCGCACACGGCGACCGCACCTCGAAGCTGGAAACCGTCGGCACGGTCGGCAGGAAGAACACCGGCACCCGCCTGCGCTTCTGGCCGGAACCGAAATACTTCGACACGCCGAAGTTCAACCTGCGTGCGCTCAAGCACCTGCTGCGCGCCAAGGCGGTGCTGTGCCCGGGCTTGATCGTGCGCCTGTTGGACGCCGCCAGCGGCGAGCGCGACGAGTGGCGCTACGAGGACGGTCTGCGCGCCTATCTTAAAAGTGAACTCCTCAAGGGTGAACTCCATGCTGCTGAACTGCGTGGCACCGAATTGCTGCCGCCGGATCTGTTCGTCGGCAAGCTCGCCAAGGACACCGAGATCGTCGACTGGGCCGTGGCCTGGGTGCCGGACGGTGACCTCGTTCAGGAGAGCTACGTCAACCTGATCCCGACCGCGCAGCACGGCACCCACGTCAATGTCCTGCGCACCGGCTTCACCGATGCGCTGCGCGAGTTCTGCGACTTCCGCAACCTGCTGCCGCGCGGGATCAAGCTGGCGCCGGAGGATCTGTGGGACCGCGTCGCCTACGTGTTGTCGGTGAAGATGACCGATCCGCAGTTCAGCGGTCAGACCAAGGAGCGCCTGAGTTCGCGCCAAGCGGCGGGCTTCGTCGAGGGCGCGGCGCACGACGCGTTCTCGCTGTGGCTGAACCAGCACACCGAGTTCGGCGAGAAAATCGCTGCGCTTGCGATCGAACGCGCGTCGGCGCGGCTGAAGACCGAGAAGCAGATCACCCGCAAGAAAGTGACCCAGGGTCCCGCCCTGCCCGGCAAGCTGGCCGACTGCATCTCGCAGGATCTGTCGCGCACCGAATTGTTCCTGGTTGAGGGCGACTCCGCCGGCGGCAGCGCGCGGCAGGCGCGCGACAAGGATTTCCAGGCGATCCTGCCGTTGCGCGGCAAGATTCTCAACACCTGGGAGGTCGCGTCGGGGAGCGTGCTCGCTTCGACCGAAGTGCACGA
>JBDSFV010000116.1:0-10170 GCA_039919355.1 Luteimonas sp.
GCCTTGACCCGGTCGATCTCCTTCTGGTCGAAACGCGGCTGGCGCAGCATGTCGGCGAACAGCGCCAGCGACGGCTCCAGCTTCTCCTTCAACGCCGACAGGTAGGCAGTGCTGCCATCCAGCGACGCCGAGGCACCGAGGTTGGCACCGAGCGCTTCGGCGCGGTTGCCGAACGCCAGCGCGTCGAGATCGCCCGCCCCCTCGTCGAGCATGCCCATGCTGAAACCGGAAGCACCGAGCGTGTGGCCGGTGTCCGAGGCGTAGCCGCCGTCGAACAGCATGCTCATCTGCACCACCGGCACGTCATGGCGCTCGGCGAGGATGACCCTGGTGCCGTTGGACAGGGTCGCGCGCTGCAGTGCCGGGAAGTTCAGGTCCTGGAACTGCATGGTCTGCGGCACGCCCTGGCCGCGGTCGACGTTGCTGGCGATGGTGTTGAACTTCGGATCGACCGGTGGCAGGGTCAGCGGCGCCGGCGCTACCGCCGGATCCTCCGCGATCTCCTTGCGCTCGCCGGGCACGACGACCAGGGTGTGGTCGCCCGCAGCCAGCCAGCGCTTGCCGGCGGCCTGCACGTCCGCGGCGCTGGCGCTGTCGATGGTGGCCAGGCTGTCGCGGAAGCAGGCCGGATTGCCGGTGTAGATCGCGCACTCGGCCAGCGCGTCGGCCTTGCCGCCGAAGCCGCCGATGCGTTCGACCCCACGGATGAAGCCGGCCTTGAACGCGGTGCGCGCCTGCTCGGTCTCGACCGCGGTCGGGCCTGCGGCGATCAGCTTGTCGACCTCGTCGCTGATCGCGGCCTCGACCGTGGCCGGGTCGACGCCCTGCTTGACGTCGGCGAACACGTAGAAGTTGCTGCCCAGCTGCGAACCGGACAGGCCGGCGGACACGCTGTCGGCGATCCTGTCGTCGAACACCAGGCGCTTGTCCAGGCGCGAACTCCTGCTGCCGCCCAGCACCTGCGCGAACAGCTGCAGGCGATCGAGGTCGGGCTGGCCGTATTCGGCGACGTTCCAGACGCGGTAGACGCGCGCCTGCGGCACCTTGTCGGTCATGGTCTGGCGGGTCGAACCGTCGTGCCTGGCGACGTCGACCTTCGGTTGCGCCATGCTCGGGGTCGCCGGGATGTCGCCGAAATACTTCGCGACCTTGTCCCTGGCGGTGGCCAGGTCGATGTCGCCGGCCAGCACCAGCACCGCGTTGTTGGGGCCGTACCAGCTGCGGAACCAGTTCTTGACGTCCGCAAGCGAGGCCGCGTTGAGATCCGCCATCGAACCGATGGTGCCGTGGTGGTAGGGATGGCCGACCGGATACATCGCCTTGCCCAGCTCATCCCAGACCTGGCCGTAGGGCTGGTTCTCGCCTTGGCGCTTCTCGTTCTGGACCACGCCGCGCTGCTCGTCCAGGGTCTTCTGGTCGATCGCGCCGAGCAGGTGGCCCATGCGGTCGGATTCCATCCACAGCGCCATGTCGAGCGCGGTGGTCGGCACGTTCTGGAAGTAGTTGGTGCGGTCGGAATTGGTGGTGCCGTTCTGGTCGGTGGCGCCGGCCAGTTCGAACGGCTCGAAGTATTCGCCCTTGTGGTTCTCCGAGCCGTTAAACATCAGGTGCTCGAACAGGTGGGCGAAGCCGGTGCGGCCCGCGGGTTCGTCCTTGCTGCCGACGTGGTACCAGAGGTTGACCGCGACGATCGGCGCCTTGTGGTCCTCGTGCACGATCACCCGCAGGCCGTTGGGCAGGGTGAATTCCTGGTACGGAATGGCGACCTGCGCGCCGGTAGCGGGCTTGGCCCACGCGGCTTCGGAATGGAACCCACCGACAAGGGCGGCGGTCAGGGCCAGGACGAGGACGCCGTGGCGGAACATGCTGTAGTGAGGCATGTTGTAGTGGGGCATCGCGCTGGAACGGCGGAACGAGGACATGCGGCACTCCTGTGCAAGGCGGAAAGACCCGAAACCCCTGCATCGTAACGGCCGCGGCCGCACCGGGCACTAGCCCACAAGTCCCGCACCGACGCTGACAGCGCTTGAACACGCTTGCCCACACACTGGCGCCATGCCTGCACGCCACTGCCTCGTCACCGGCACCAACCGCGGCCTCGGCCTGGAATTCGCCCGCCAGTTGCTGGCGCGCGGCGATCGCGTCGTCGCCACCTGCCGTCATCCGGGCAAGGCCACCGCACTCAACCAGCTCGCCGGCGAGCACCCCGGCCGCCTGCATGTGCTGCCGCTGGATGTCGCCGATCCGCGCGCGATCGACGGACTGCTGCGCGAGCTGCTGCTGCTCGGCGACGACAGCGCGGACGACCGCTTCGATCTGCTGGTCAACTGCGCCGGCGTGCTGCATTCGGGCGAACGCTTCGGCAGCGTCGGCGCCGCCAACCTGGACGACAGCTTCCGCACCAACGCGATGGGGCCGTTCCTGCTGACCCAGGCACTGGCACCGCGACTGGCCGATGGCGCGTGCGTCGCCAACATCAGCTCCGAACTCGGTTCGATCGGCCACCTGACCCGCTTCGGCACGCCCAGTTACAACATCAGCAAGGCCGCGCAGAACATGGCGACCGCGTTGCTGGCCGCGGCATTGCGTCCGCGCGACATCGCCGTCGTCGCCATGCACCCGGGCTGGGTGCAGACCGACATGGGCGGCGAAGGTGCGAACCTCACTCCGCGCGAATCGGTTGCCGGGCTGCTGCAGGCGATCGATGCGCTGACGCCGGCCGACAGCGGTAGCTTTCTCGACTGGCGTGGCGAGGCTTGGCCGTGGTGAATGCCCGTGGAGCCGCAGCACGCCGATGCGGCATCATCGGGCGATGTTCGACGTCATCCTCTACCAGCCGGAGATTCCGCCCAACACCGGCAATATCATCCGGTTGTGCGCCAACACCGGCGCGCGGCTGCATCTGGTCGAACCGCTTGGCTTTGATCTGGACGACAGGCAGCTGCGCCGCGCCGGGCTCGACTACCACGAATACGCGACGCTGCAGGTGCATGCCTCGCTCGACGCCGCGCTGAACGCAATCGCGCAGCGCAACGGCGCGCCGCCAAGAGTGTTCGCGCTCAGCACGCGCGGCACGAGGCGCTACGACACGCCGCGTTATGCCACTGGCGATGCCTTCCTGTTCGGAGCGGAAACGCGCGGCTTGCCCGACGCCGTGCTCACCTTGGTACCCGAATCGCAACGCCTGCGCCTGCCGATGCGGCCCGGCAACCGCAGCCTCAACCTGTCCAATGCGGTCGCGGTGGTGGTGTTCGAGGCATGGCGGCAGCACGGTTACGTCGGCGGGGCCTGACTGGTTCGTTCTTGAAAAGTTCCTGAATCCCATCCCTCCGGCTTCAGGCCCGGTTGCGAAGCGGTGCGGACAATCGCGGCTCCGGTTCAGTCAAACCTGCGTTGTTTCGCCGCTCCGTTCCGGCCCATAACCAGAAACCCTAAGAGGTTCCCCATGAAGCGTCCCCTGCTCGCCCTTGCCCTGCTTGCTGCGCTCCCGGCACTCACCTTGAGTACTGCTGCGTCCGCCGCCGATGGCGTGTCCTACAACTACATTGAAGGCGGCTACGTCGCCACCAACACCGATGGCGCCGATGCCGACGGCTTCGGCTTCAACGGCTCTGCCGCGCTCAACCCCAATTTCCACCTGTTCGGCAGCTATGCCAAGCAGGACATCAAGGACTTCGACGCCGACTTCGACCAGTGGCGTTTCGGCGTCGGCTACAACCACGAGATCTCGCCCAAGGCCGATCTGCTGACCCGCGTCGCCTACGAGAAATTCGACGCCGGCAACGGCATCGAATCCGACGGTTACAGCGTCGAGGCCGGTGTCCGCGGCGCGTTGGCACCGAGTTTTGAAGGCTATGCGCTGGCCGGCTACGAGGACGGCCAGGACTTCGACGGTGATTTCTACGGCCGCCTGGGCGCGATCGCGAAGTTCACCCCGAACTGGGGCCTGAGCGGCGACGTCAAGTTCGCCAGCGGCGATACCCAGTGGTTCGTCGGTCCGCGCTTCACCTGGTAAGCGCGCGCCGCGGAATCCCGAAGCACCTCGCGATCGTTCTCTCTCTCCCCCGACATCGCGATTGCCCCGACCGGAAACGGTCGGGGCTTTTTTTCGCGGCAGGAATCGGCGACGGTCGCCTTATCCGAACAGGTCGGCCGGGTACTCGGCCTTCTGCTCGCGCGCCAGCAGCCGCTGCAGCGCCTCGGCCGGGGTGATCTCGCCGTGCAAGACCGCCTGCACCGCGCTCGATATCGGCAGATCGATGCCGTGGCGCGCGGCCTGGCGCATCACTTCGTCGGCGGTCTGCACCGATTCCACCACCTGGCCGATCTCGCGCACCGCGTCGGACAAGGACTGGCCGCGTCCGAGCGCCAGGCCGAGGCGTCGGTTGCGCGAGAGATCGCCGGTGCAGGTCAGCACCAGGTCGCCCAGCCCGGCCAGGCCCATCAGTGTTTCGGGCCTTCCGCCGATCGCGGCATTGAGCCGCAGCATCTCGTTGAGCCCGCGCGTGATCAATCCGGTGCGTGCGTTGAGGCCGAGGTTCATGCCATCGGCGGCGCCGGTGGCGACCGCGAGCACGTTCTTCATCGCACCGCCGAGCTCGGCGCCGCGCATGTCGCTGCCGGTGTAGACGCGGAACGTCGGCCCGTGCAGCACGTCGGCGACCGCCTGCGCGAACGCTTCATTGTCCGAATGCACGGTCAGCGCGGTCGGCAGCCCGGCGGCGACTTCCTTGGCGAAGGACGGGCCGGTGACCACCGCCAGTGGCACTTCGGGACCGAGCACCTCGGCGGCGACCTCATGCAGGAAACGGCCGCTGCCGGGCTCGAAGCCCTTGGTCGCCCATGCCACGCCGGCATGCGCCGGGCGCTGCGGCGCCAGTGCATGCAGGGTTTCGGTGAACGCATGCGAGGGCACGACCACCAGCACCAGGTCGGCGTCCTGCAGCGCCGCACCGAGATCGGTGGTCGCGCGCACCGCTTCCGGCAAGGCGATGCCGGGCAGGTAATGCGGGTTCTCCTGGTGCCGATCGATCGCGGCGATGACCTCGCCATCGCGGCCCCACAGCACGACGCGATGACCGTGCCGGGCAATCAACGCGGCCAGCGCGGTGCCCCAGGAACCGGCGCCGAGGACGGCGACGGATGGCACTGCTTGCGCGGCCATGCCCGCTGTCATCCGCGGCGCTGCCTGGTCAGGCGTTGCCGGCCGTTTCCGCGTCGGCGAGGCCCTCGCCGGGCTGCGCCTGCGCGGCGCGCTGGCGCAGGCCTTCGGCGTACAGCGCCTCGAAGTTGATCGGCTGCAGCAGGAATGGCGGGAAACCACCGGCCGTGATCAGGTCGCTGATGGCTTGGCGCGCGTACGGATACAGCGCGTTCGGACAATGGGTCCCGAGCATGGCATCGAGGGTCACCTCGTCGAAACCGTTGAGGCCGAACACGCCGGCCTGCTGCACTTCGGCCAGGTAGGCGGTCTTCTCGCCGATGGTGCAGGTCAGGGTCACGCCGAGCACCACCTCGTAGGCGTTGTCGTTGAGCCGCTGCACGCGCTGGTTGAGGTTCATCTGCAGCTGCGGCTGGCCGGCCTCGTTGAACACCTGCGGCGCGCCCGGGGCCTCGAACGACACGTCCTTGACGTAGAGCTTCTCGACCGTGAACGACGGACCGGTGGCTACCGGCGCGGCGGCGCCGTTGAGGTTGGCTTGATCGGACATCTCGAAACTCCAGCGAATGCGGAAAAGAGGGGGATTATCGCATGGGGTCCGGCGGAGCCCGCTGCAAGTCCCGCTCCAGGATCGGCGCTCCAGGCCCGGTCAGCCGCGGCCCTTGGCCAGCGGCAGGTCGGCCTGCTGCCAGGCGCCGATGCCACCGTCGAGCACGTAGACCTGCTCGAACCCGGCCTTGCGCAGACGCCTGGCGGCACCGCCGGCGGTCTGTCCGGTCTTGCACACCAGCACCACCGGCAGCGACCTGGCCGCGGCCAGTTGTTTGTTTTCCGGATCGAACTGGCTCATCTGCACGTTCCTGGCGCCCGGGATGTGGCCTTTCTCGAAATCGGCCAGCGGGCGCAGGTCGACCACCAGTGCATTGTCGCGATTGACCAGGGCGGTCAGCGCGGCCGGTCGCAGCGCCTTGAAGCCGCGAAACAGGCCCGACAGTTCGTTGTAGGCAATCGCCAGCGTGAGCCCGGCCAGGGCCAGCGACAGATAGGGATGGCGGCCGGCGAAGGCCAGCAGGTCGGAAAGGGTCACGGAGACTCGGGTGGGACGCGCCTGGTCACAGCACGGGGGCGGCGATTGTCGCCCAGCGCCCGCAACCGCGCAAAGCGCGCGGTCACTGCCCCTGCCACAGATCCGGCAGCCCGACCGTCAGCCACCAGGTCTTGGCTTCCGCGTCGTAGCGCCAGCGCTCGGTGTAGCGCGCCTCGCGTTCGACCAGGGTGTTGCGGTTGATCACGCCGATCTGGATCTCGCGCGCGGCGGTGCCTTCGCCGCCCTGTGAGCCAAGGTCGTGGTAGCCGGAGATCTGCACCTGCTTGTAGCGTTCCAGTTCAAGGTCGCTGATGGGGTGCTCCTTGCGGTACTTCGGATCCACCATGTTCCAGGCACCTTCGAAGTCGCCCCAGCGGATCGCCGCGGAATAGGCGTACTGCGCCTGCTGCAGTGCGCTCATCCGGTCCATCTTGGTGGCGCACGCGGCCACTGCCGACACCGCCAGCAACAGCAACAGCCAGGTCTTCAGCACGCGCATCGCAGGCACTCCGTCGCAGGGTCACGGGCCATCGTAACCCTTGCCGATCGCCACGTATCGCGCCCGGCAATCCGCGGCGACGCCACCACCGGGCAGGCGCAGGCAGGCGCCGTCGAAGCCGGCGATCCGAAGCCGCAGCGCCGCGCCCGGCGGCATCGACTGGTGATGGTGGTCGAGCGCCGCGAGCGCGATATCGAAGTTCATTGGCTATTCTGGTGGCATGCCTGTCGCCGCACTCGCCGGATGCTACGTGATCTCGCTACGACCGGTCGGCGCGCATGCCGCGATCCGCCGGGCCGCCGCCGCGCAAGGTGCGCGCGTATTGGCGCTGTCGCCGTGGACACTGGTGGATCGCGACGATGCCGGCACCCGCAGCGCCTTGCGTGCGGCGCTGGCGTGCGAGCGCGTGCTGTTCACCAGCCCGGCCGCGGTGCGCGCAGCGAACACGTTGCAACCGTTGCGTGCGCGTCGCGGCCAACGCTGGTTCGCGGTCGGCGCCGGCACCGCCGCGGCCTTGCGCCGCGCCGGGATCGCCGACGTCGGCGCGCCGCAGCGCATGGACAGCGACGGCCTGCTGGCGTTGCCGGCATTGCGCGACGTGCGTGGCGCCAGCATCGGCCTGGTGACCGCGCCGGGCGGCCGCGATCGCATCGCGCCGGCATTGCGTCGCCGCGGTGCCCGGGTATCGCGCGCAGATGTCTATGCGCGCGTCGCGGTGCCGCCATCGACGCGGGCAGTCGCCGCGTTGCGCGCGCTCGACGCACCCGCGTGGCTGGCGCTGAGCAGCGGCGAGGCGCTGGAACGCACGCTGGCGACATTGCCCGTCGAGGCGCTCGCGATCCTTCGACGCGCCCGCGTGGTCGCCGCCAGCGCGCGGTTGGCGCAGCTGGCGCAGGCGCAGGGTTTTGCCGACATCACCGTCGCCGCCAGCGCGCAGCCGCGCGACCTGCTCGCCGCCGCCGCGCAGGCCACGGCGCTTCCGCTAGCATGACCGCACCCCTTTTCGACGCCCTCCCGTGACCGACGCCTCCGCGCTTGCTCCGACGCCCCGACGCCGTGGCGCCATCCTGTGGTTGATCGTGCTGCTGTTGCTGGCACTGGTCGGCTGGCGCGGCTGGCACGCGTGGCAAGTGCGGATTGCGCGCGCGCACAGCCGCGCCAGCGAAACCGCGCAGCAATGGCAGGCGCTGGACGCGCGCATCGATGCGCTCCGCCGCGACCAGCGCGCGCAGGCGCAACGCCTGCAGCAGGCCGACGCCATCAACCGCGTGCTGCGCGACGAACTGCTCGGCATCGGCCAGCGCGCGGCACTGCTCGAGGACAGCGTCAGCAAGCTCGCCGACCCGGAACACCACGGCGCTCAGGCGTTGCGCCTGGACGAAGTCGAACTGCTGCTGGGCCAGGGCGAACAGCGCCTGCGGCTGGCCGGCGACCTCGACGGCGCGCGCGGCGCCTACGCGCTCGCTGCCGGCGTGCTCGATGGCGTCGACGATCCTGCGTATCTCAACCTGCGCCAGGCGCTGGTGCAGGAACGCGCCGCACTCGATGCACTCGGCGCAGATCCCAAGGCGCTTGCCGCCGGCCGGCTGGACGCATTCGCGGCGACGCTGGCCGCTCCGACAAAGAACACTGCATGGCGCGGCGACGTGCAGCCCTGGTGGCGCCGCGCATTCGCGCGCATCGTCGAAGTGCAGCCGTCGAACCGCGCGGTCGCGATCGATGCCGGCGACCGCGCCGCCGCCTTCGCCGCGTTGCAGCTGGAACTGGCGCTGGCGCGCACCGCGATCGAACGCCGCGACGCCGATGCCTGTCACGCCGCGCTCGCCCGCGCCGATGGCTGGATGGCGCGACTGTGGGCCGATTCGCCGGAGCTGCGCCACCAGCGCGCGCAACTGCGGGCGCTGCAGGCGCTGCCGCTCACGCTGGCGTTGCCGACGCTGGGCAGCACCCGTCAGCAACTGCAGGCCATGCGCGCGGCGCATTGAGTCCGCTGCCGTTCAGCCAGTCGACACCGCGCCAACATCGGTCCCGCTAGGCTGCAATGTCGAAACGAGAACCGATTAGGAGCATGCGATGAACCTGTTCCGCAACCTGTTGTTCTGGATCGTGCTGGCGCTGGTCGGCGCCTTGCTCGCGCAGCTGCTGCTGGCCGATCCGGGCTACGTGCTGGTGCGCTATCGCGGCAGCGACTACACCACCACCGTCGCCAGCGGGGGGCTGCTCCTGCTCGCGGTGATCGCCGGCGTCTGGCTGCTGTGGAAACTGCTGACGCTGCCGTTCCGCAGCTGGCGCCAGCATCGCGACCGCCGCGCCCGCGCGCGCCTGGGCGAAGGCCTCGACGCACTGCACCACGGCCATTACGGCCGCGCCGAGAAACTGCTGGTGCAGGCGGCCGACGAGGGCGAGATCGAAGCCAGCGCACGCCTGGCCGCGGCACGCGCCGCCACGGCGCGTGGCGACAGCGTCGCCGCACGCAGCCAGATCGACGCACTCGGCGAGCGCCACGCGGCCGCACGCGCGATCGCCGGCGCCGAACTCGCCCTGGCCGAAGACCGCCCCACCGATGCCCTGGTCGCACTCGACGCGCCCGCCGCGCAACCGTTGCCGCCGCGCGGACTGGCGTTGCGCGCCGAAGCGCTGGCAGCCTCCGGGCAGGCCGCGCAGGCGTACGGATTGCTCGGCGCACTGCGCCAGCAGCAGGCGCTGCCGGCCACGCGCCTGGACGAATTGCAGGAACGCTGGGCGGAAGCGTCGCTGCGTGAGGCCAGCGACGCCAACGTCCTGGCCGAACGCTGGGAGACGCTGCCGAAATCGCTGAAGAGCGAACCGGCGGTGGTCGAAGCCTATGCCGACCGCGCCGCCGCGCTGCGCTGGGACGAAGCCGCCACCCGGTCGCTGGAACAAGCACTGGACGCGCGCTGGGACGAATCGCTGGCGGCCCGCTACGGCAGCCTGCCGGTCGGACGCCTCGACGCGCGCCGCGCCAACGCCGAACGCTGGCTGCAGGCGCATCCCGCCAGCCCGGCGTTGTTGCTGACGCTGGCGCGGCTGTCGCGCGAACAGGGCCAGTGGCCGCAGGCCGAGGATTACCTGCATCGTGCCTTGGCGCAGGGCGCCGGCGCGGACGCGTGGGAGGAGCTCGGCCACGGCTTCGCCGCGACCGGCGACGAACCGCGCGCGCGCCTGAGTTACGCCAACGCACTGCGTGCCACGCGCGGCGAATCCGCGGTCGAGCTGCCGGGACGCGACATGCGCCAGCAGATCCACGACCAGGCGGTGATCGAGGAACGCGACGAACACGGGATGCCGCGATTGCGCGGGTGAGCCGCGGCGCGATCGGCCTCCATGCTGCCACCGTCGCTTGAAGAGCGTTCCGGCCGAGGAGCGGACGGAACGCTCTTCAAAGACACTGGATTCCTGCTT
>JBDSFV010000117.1:0-3688 GCA_039919355.1 Luteimonas sp.
ACACGCGAAGTCCAGGCCGCTGGGTGACCAACCCGTCCCGGCGCTGCCGCTGGTGGTCCGCGACCACGCGGGCGCCGAAGCGCTGCGGGCATTCGTGTCCAGCTATCCGGGCCGCGTGCTCGTGGCAGCAGACAGCGCCGGCCGGCGCGAAGCGCTGATCGAAATCCTGCATGCGGCCGATTTACATCCGGTGGTTGTCGCGAGCTGGGCCGAGTTTCTTTCAGGCCGTCATCCTCGCGAAGGCGGGGATGACGAGCAAGAGCAACTGCCGCGCTTCGCAATCGCCGTCGCTCCGTTCGACGACGGCTTCGCGCTCGACGCGCCGCAGATCGCGATCCTCACCGAACGCCAGCTGTTCCCGGAACGCGCCGCGCAACCGCGCCGACGCAAGCGCGCCGGGCGCGAACCCGATGCGATCGTCCGCGACCTGGGTGAGCTGAGCGAAGGCGCGCCGATCGTGCACGAGGACCACGGTGTCGGCCGCTACCGCGGACTCGTCGCCCTCGAAGCCGGCGGCTTGCCCGGCGAATACCTGGAGATCGAATACGCCAAGGGCGATCGCCTGTATGTGCCGGTGGCGCAGCTGCACCTGATCAACCGCTATTCCGGCGCGTCGCCGGAAACCGCGCCGCTGCACTCGCTGGGTGGCGAACAATGGAGCAAGGCCAAGCGCAAGGCCGCGGAGAAGGTCCGCGACGTCGCCGCCGAATTGCTGGAGATCCAGGCCCGGCGCCAGGCGCGCGCCGGGTTGGCGCTGCAGGTCGACCGCGCGCTGTACGAACCGTTCGCGGCGTCGTTCCCGTTCGAGGAAACGCCGGACCAGCACGCCGCGATCGAAACGGTGATCCGCGACCTGTCCAGTTCGCAACCGATGGATCGCGTCGTCTGCGGCGACGTCGGCTTCGGCAAGACCGAGGTCGCGGTGCGTGCGGCGTTCGTCGCCGCCGTCGCCGGCAAGCAGGTCGCGGTGCTGGTGCCGACCACGCTGCTGGCCGAACAGCACTACCGCAACTTCCGCGACCGCTTCGCCGACTGGCCGCTCACGGTCGAGGTGCTGTCGCGCTTCAAGACCGCCAAGGAGATCAAGGCCGAGATCGGCAAGATCGCGGACGGCACGCTGGACGTCATCGTCGGCACCCACCGGCTGCTGCAGAAGGACGTGCGCTTCAGGGACCTGGGCCTGGTCATCGTCGACGAGGAGCAGCGCTTTGGCGTGCGCCAGAAGGAGGCACTGAAGGCGCTGCGTGCCAACGTGCACCTGCTGACGCTGACCGCGACGCCGATCCCGCGCACGCTCAACATGGCGATGGCCGGGCTGCGCGACCTCGCCATCATTGCCACGCCGCCTGCGCACCGGCTCGCGGTGCAGACCTTGGTGGTGCCGTGGGACGACATGCAGCTGCGCGAGGCCTTCCAGCGCGAGCTCGCGCGCGGCGGCCAGGTGTACTTCCTCCACAACGACGTCGAATCGATCGTGCGCATGCAGCGCGAATTGCAGGACCTGGTGCCGGAGGCGCGCATCGGCATCGCCCACGGCCAGATGCCCGAGCGTGAACTCGAACGGGTGATGCTCGACTTCCACAAGCAGCGCTTCAACGCGCTGCTGTGCACGACCATCATCGAGTCCGGCATCGACATCCCCAACGCCAACACCATCGTCATCAACCGCGCCGACAAGTTCGGCCTCGCCCAGCTGCACCAGTTGCGCGGTCGGGTCGGCCGCTCGCACCACCGCGCCTACGCCTACCTGGTCGTTCCCGACCAGCGCAACATCACCAGCGATGCGCGCAAGCGGCTGGAAGCGATCGCGTCGATGGACGAACTCGGCGCCGGCTTCACCCTGGCCACGCACGACCTGGAGATCCGCGGCGCCGGCGAACTGCTCGGCGAAGACCAGAGCGGGCAGATGGCCGAGGTCGGATTCAGCCTGTACACCGAACTGCTGGAACGTGCGGTGCGCAGCATCAAGCGCGGCGAGTTGCCCGACATCGACACCGCCGCACACCGCGGCGCCGATGTCGAGCTGCACGTGCCGTCGCTGATCCCGGACGACTACCTGCCCGACGTGCACACGCGCCTGACGCTGTACAAGCGCATCAGTGCCGCGCGCGATGCCGATGATCTGCGCGAGCTGCAGGTGGAAATGATCGACCGCTTCGGCCTGTTGCCAGAGGCCGCGAAACACTTGTTCGCGATCGCCGAGCTGAAGCTGCGGGCGACGCGGCTGGGCATCCGCAAGATCGATCTTGGCCCCACCAGCGGCCGCGTGCAGTTCGAGAGCAAACCCGACGTCGACCCGATGGCGGTGATCCAGCTGATCCAGAAGCAGCCACAGCACTACGCGATGGACGGCCCCAACAAGTTGCGCATCAAGCTGGAACTGCCGGATGCCGCAACCCGGTTGCAAGCCGCGCGCGGATTGCTGGCAATGCTGGCACCCGCACGCTGACCCTCACCGGTCGAGCGGGCTGACCACGCCGCCGGCGCCTCGATTGAGCACGTGGGTGTAGATCTGGGTGGTCGTCACGTCCTTGTGGCCCATCAGTTCCTGGATCGTGCGGATGTCGGCGCCCGCCTCCAGCAGATGGGTGGCGAACGAGTGCCGCAACGTGTGCGGGCTGACCGGCTTGATGATGCCCGCCGCGCGGGCCGCGCCCGAAACCGCGCGCTGCAGGACCTTCTCGTCGAGGTGGTGGCGTTTCTGCTTGCCGTCGAGCGGGTCGACCGCGCGCCTGGACGCCGGAAACATGAACTGCCATCCCAACTCCATCGGTGCATTGGGATATTTGCGCGCCAGCGCAAACGGCAACGACACCGCACCGAACCCGGCATCCAGGTCGACCGCGTGCACCAGGCGCGTCGCGTCCATTTGCCTGAGCAATGCATCGCGCAGCGACGTGGGCAATACGGTCCGCCGGTCCTTCGCCCCTTTGCCCTCGCGCACCGTGATCTCGTTGCGCGCCATGTCGACGTCCTTGACCCGCAGGCGCAGGCACTCCATCAGGCGCAAACCGCTGCCGTAGAGCAGGCTGGCCATCAGCCAGTCCCGGCCCGCCAGGCTTCGCAGCAGCTGGGCCGCCTCGCCCTTCGACAGCACCACCGGCAACCGCCGCGTCCCCTTGGCGCGGACCACGTTCTCCATCCACGGCAACTTGACGCCCAGCACCTCGCGGTAGAGGAACAGCAGCGCCGACAGCGCCTGGTTCTGGGTGCTTGCGGAGACGCGTTGGCGCGTCGCCAGGCCGGACAGGAACCCCTCGACCGCCGCCCCGTCAAGATCACGTGGATGCCGCATTCCGTTCGCCCGGATATACCGGCGCATCCACTGCAGGTACACCGCTTCCGTGCGCAAGCTGTAGTGTTTCAGCCGCATCCGCGACTGCACCTGCTCCAGCAACCGGGGTCCACCCGGCTCTTCCGACGTTTTTTTTATCGGGGTCCCACGTCCGCCTGCATAAGACATATCCGGGTCTCGCTGCCGTGTAATGCAGCGACTATCTCAGCCCAAGCTTCCCGCCGCCGTAGGCGCAAGCCGATGTCGGTCATAGGAATTTCCTGATTTGACGCCCCACCAGCGCAAGCCGACACTCCGATAATTGCCCCTACGTGGGGTCTACTAGTAGTTAGGTGCCACCCAGACATCATGGCCAAGGACACACCGTCAATGGCGAAAAACAAGATGCGTCGT
>JBDSFV010000118.1:0-7339 GCA_039919355.1 Luteimonas sp.
GGGATGCCGGCGTCGATATCGACGCGGGCAACGCCGTCGTCGAACGGATCAAGCCACTGGCCAGGCGCAGCTTCCGGCCGGAGGTGATGGGCGGCCTGGGCGGCTTCGGCGCGCTGTTCGACCTGTCCGGCAAGTACCGCGAGCCGGTGCTGGTCTCCGGCACCGACGGCGTCGGCACCAAGCTGAAGCTGGCGCAGCAGCTGAACCGCCACGACACCATCGGCATCGACCTGGTCGGCATGTGCGTCAACGACGTGCTGGTACAGGGCGCCGAGCCGCTGTTCTTCCTCGATTACTTCGCCACCGGCAAGCTCGACGTCGAGACTGCGGTCGCGGTGGTCGGCGGCATCGCCAGGGGTTGTGAGCTGGCCGGCTGCGCATTGATCGGCGGCGAGACCGCCGAGATGCCCGACATGTACCCACCGGGCGAATACGACCTGGCCGGCTTCACCGTCGGCGCGGTCGAGAAGTCGCAGCTGATCGACGGCAGCAAGGTGCGCGCCGGCGACGTGCTGGTCGGCATCGCATCCAGCGGCCCGCACTCCAATGGCTACTCGCTGATCCGCCGCATCTACGACCGCGCCGGCCGTCCGGGCGATATCGACGTCGGCGGCGACAAGCTGATCGACGCGCTGATGGCGCCGACCGCGTTGTACGTGAAGCCGATCCTCGCGCTGCTTGGCAAGCACGAGCTGCACGCGATGGCGCACATCACCGGCGGCGGCCTGACCGAAAACATCATCCGCGTGATTCCCGACGGCCTCGGCCTCGAGATCGAAGCCTCGGCGATCGTATTGCCGCCGGTGTTCGACTGGTTGCAGCGCGAGGGCGCGGTGCCACGCGAGGAGATGTGGCGCACCTTCAACTGCGGCGTCGGCTTCGTCCTGGTGGTCGCGCCGGCCCATGTCGCCGCGGTCGAAGCCGACCTCGATCGCCTCGGCCTCGGGCATCGCCGGGTCGGTGGCGTGGTGCCGGCGACCGGCAGCGAACGTGTCTTCATCGGCTGACGAAGAGCGAAAGGGGTCAGGGACATTTTTTCGCTCGGGTTCGCGCTAGCCGTGCCGCAATCAGGCAGAAAATGTCTCTGACCCCTTTACGCATGACCCCTTTACGCATCGCCGTCCTCGCCTCCGGGCGCGGCAGCAACCTGCAGGCGCTGATCGATGCGATCGCGGCAGGCACGCTCGATGCGCAGCTGGTCGGCGTGTTTTCCGACCAGCCCGCCGCGTTCGCGCTGCAACGCGCCCGTGCAGCCGGCATCCCGGTGCATGTGTTCGATCCGCACGATTTCGCCACACGCCTTGCCTGCGATGAACAGCTGTTCAGCCGGATCGACGGCGTTCACCCTGATCTCATCGTCTGTGCCGGATACATGCGTTTGGTCAGCGAGCGCCAGGTCGGGGCACGGCGCGGACGCATGCTCAATATCCATCCGTCGCTGCTGCCGGCGTTCAAGGGACTGCGTACCCATGCACAGGCACTGGCCGCGCGCGTGCCGGAGCATGGCGCCAGCGTGCACTACGTCACGGCTGACCTCGACGGCGGCCCGGTGGTTGCGCAGGTACGGGTTCCGGTGCATGACGGCGACGATGCCCAGGCGCTTGCACGACGGGTGCTCGCGCGCGAGCACCCATTGCTGGTCGAGACGATCAGGCTGATTGCCGCGGGCCGGATCATGCTGGCTGGCGAGAAAGTGCAACTGGATGGAACCGCCCTGCCGGCACCGCTTCAGCTGGCAGCCAACAACCGTTTCGCATGATGTCGCCCCATGATCCGATCCTTTCTCGCCCTTGCCGCACTGTCGTTGTCGACATCGGCTGTCCATGCCGACGAGCTGCAGCCGTTCGTGGCTACCTACCAGGTGTTCCATGATGGGCGCGAACTCGGCGAGGCGACCATGCAGGTGGTGCACACCGATGGTCCGCGCTGGCGCGTCGATCTCGGCATGAAGGGACGCGGCCTGACGCGGCTGACAGGGCTCAACCTGCAGCAGAGCACCGTCTTCGACAGCAACGGCCACGACTATCGCCCGCTCACGCAGAGCACGGTGAAGCGGGCGTTCCTGTCGAGCAGGAAGAGCACCGGCCTCTATGACTGGAGCGCGCACAGCGCGCGCTGGAGCGGCAATGTCAAGGAGGGCCGCAGCGGTCCTGTGGCGCTGCAGGACGGCGACATGAGCGGCCTGTTGATCGATCTCGCGGTGATCCGCGATGCCGAGCCCGGCAAGACCCTGCACTACCGCTTCGTCGACGACGGCCGCGTCCGCGACCACGTCTGGATGGTGGCGCCGGAAACCGAAGGCATCCGCGTCGGCGAGCTGAGCTACGACGCGATGCGTGCCAACCGCCTGCAGGACGGCGGCGACGAAACCACGATCTGTGTCGCCGTCGGCGTGCCGACACCGATCCGCATCCTGCAACGCGAGGACGGCGAGGACAGCACCGACCTGCGCCTGATCGAATACAAGGGAGTCGAACTGTGACCATGAAGCCTGTGATGACGCGTCCGCTCGTTTGCAGGCCCGCACTGATCGCGGCCACGCTGCTGGCGCTGGCGAGCACGCCCGCGCTCGCGGGCAAGCCAGCCGTCATCAAGCCTTTTACCGCCGACTACCAGGCCAACTACATGGGCCTGCAGGGCAGTGGCCGGATGACGCTGGCTCCGGCCGGCGGCGATCGCTGGAAGTACAGCCTCGACATCCACAGCACCCTCGCCCAGCTCAGCCAGAGCACCGTGTTCGTCGAGGATCGCAACGGCCAGTGGCGGCCGCTCTCCGGCAACGACTCATCGACCCTGCTGATCAAGAAGGTCAACAAGAACGCGACCTACGACTGGGGCAAGGGCGAGGCGCGCTGGAACGGCGACGTCAAGGCCGATCGCAGCGGTCCGGTGCATCTGCAGGTCGGCGATCTCGACGCGATGCTGGTCAACCTCGCCATCGCGCGCGACGTCACCGCCGGCAAGCCGCTGAACTACCGCATGGTCGACGACGGCCGCGCCAAGCAGCTGAGCTACCAGGTCGCCGGCCAGGACACGATCACCCTCGACGGCAAGTCGCAGCCGGCGACCAGGGTGACCCGCACCGACGGCAACAAGCAGACCATCCTCTGGGTGATCGACGGCCTGCCGGTGCCGGCGCGGATCCTGCAGCGCAAGGACGGCAAGGACGAGATGGATTTGCGGATCAAGTCGGTACGTTAGGGCCGGCAACGGGACCGTCGCTGCTTTGCTCGTCATTCCCGCCTTCACGGGAATGACGAAGAAAACCGCGTTCTGCCCTAGCCGTTGATACGCCGGATCTTTGCGCCCAGCCCCGACAGCTTCGCCTCGATGTTCTCGTAGCCGCGGTCTAGGTGGTAGATGCGGTCGATCGTGGTTTCGCCTTCGGCGACGAGGCCGGCGAGGATCAGCGAGGCCGATGCGCGCAGGTCGGTCGCCATTACCGGCGCGCCGCCGAGCTTGTCGACACCGCGCACGATCGCGGTGTGGCCCTCGACCCGGATGTCGGCGCCCAGCCGCTGCAGCTCCTGCACGTGCATGAAGCGGTTCTCGAAGATCGTCTCGTTGATCACCCCGACGCAATCGGCGATGCAGTTCATCGCCATGAATTGCGCCTGCATGTCGGTGGGAAACTCCGGATGCGGCGCGGTCGCCAGGCTCACCGCCCGTGGCCGTCGACCGCGCATGTCCAGGCTGATGCGGTCGCCGTCGCAGTCGAGCGTGGCGCCGGCTTCCTTGAGCTTGTCCAGCACCGCGCCCAGCGTGTGCGGGCGGGTGTGTGTGGCAGTGATGCGGCCGCCGGTCATCGCCGCGGCGACGAGGAAGGTGCCGGTTTCGATCCGGTCCGGCACGACCGAATGCGCACCGCCATGCAGCCGTTCCACGCCCTCGATGACGATGCGCCCACTGCCCGCGCCCTCGATGTGGGCGCCCATGGTGACCAGGCATTCGGCGAGGTCGACGATTTCCGGCTCCATCGCCGCATTCTCGAGCACCGTGCGGCCCTGCGCGAGCGTCGCGGCCATCAGCACGTTCTCGGTGGCGCCGACGCTGACCATGTCGAACACCACGCGCGCGCCCTTCAGGCGCGTGGCGCTGGCCTTGATGAAGCCGTGGTCGACGCTGACGTCGGCACCGAGCGCCTGCATGCCCTTGATGTGCTGGTCGACCGGGCGCGAACCGATCGCACAACCACCGGGCAGCGATACTTCAGCCGCCCCGTGCTTCGCCAGCAACGGGCCCAGCACCAGCACCGATGCACGCATGGTCTTGACCAGTTCGTACGGCGCGACATGGCTGCGCACGCTGCGCGGGTCGATGCGGATATCGAATGCATCGTCGATGGTGATGCCGGCACCGAGCTCGGCCAGCAACCGCAACGTGGTCTTGACGTCGTGCAGGTTGGGCACGTTGCGGATCGCCACCGGCGCATCGGCCAGCAGCGCCGCGCACAGGATCGGCAGCACCGCGATCTTGGCGCCGGAGATGCGGACCTCGCCATTGAGCGGCTGGCCGCCTTCGACCACGATCTTCTGCACCTCAGGCGCCGGGTTCGCCGGGCGCAAGCGTCTTCAGCGCCAGCGCGTGGATCGCGCCGCCCATGCGTTCGCCCAGCGTCGCATAGACCATACGGTGGCGCGCAAGCGGCAGCTTGCCGCGGAACGCGTCGCAGACCACGGTCGCCTCGAAATGCACGCCGTCCGCGCCCTGCACCTGGGCGCGTGCGCCGGGCAGGCCCTGTTCGATCAGTTGGCGGATGAGTTCGGCGTTCATGGTCTGAGTGCGGGCGAACCGCGTAAACTTGATCCATTCAGTCTAGCGGAAAGCCCCGGCCCCGCATGCCGTCCGAGCCCGCAAATCCCAAGCCTTTCGACATCGCCTCCTTCGATGTCGCCGCCAGCGGCCGCCGGGTCCTCGAGGTCGAGATCCGCGGCCTCGAAGCCGTGGCCGCGCGCATCGATGGCGCGTTCACCGATGCCTGCCGGCTGCTGCTCGCCGGCAGCGGCCGGGTGGTCTGCATCGGCATGGGCAAGTCCGGACATATCGCGCGCAAGATCGCGGCGACCTTCGCCTCCACCGGCACGCCGGCGTTCTACGTGCATCCGGGCGAAGCGGGCCACGGCGACATCGGCATGATCACCGATGCCGATGTGGTCCTGGCGCTGTCCAACTCTGGCGAAACCGACGAGCTGCTGATGCTGTTGCCGGTGTTCAAACGCCAGGGCAACCGGCTGATCGCGTTGACGGGGCGGCCGCAATCGACGCTGGCGCGCGAGGCCGACGTACATCTCGATGTCAGCGTCCCGGCCGAGGCCTGCCCGCTCGACCTCGCCCCGACCACCAGCACCACGGCCGCGCTTGCGCTGGGCGATGCGCTGGCGGTGGCGCTGCTGGAAGCACGTGGCTTCACCGCGGATGACTTCGCCCGCTCGCATCCGGCCGGTGCGCTCGGCCGCCGCCTGCTGCTGCACATCACCGATGTCATGCATGGTGGCGACGAGGTGCCGCGCGTACGCGCCGAAGCGACGCTGAGCGAGGCACTGGTGGAGATGAGCCGCAAGCGCCTGGGCATGACCGCGGTGGTCGACGACGACGGCCGCCTGCTCGGCCTGTACACCGACGGCGACCTGCGTCGCACCCTCGACGATGCCGCGATCGACCTGCGCAACACCCGCATCGACGCGGTGATGACGCGGACGCCGAAGACCATCGGCTCCGACGCGCTCGCGGTGGAGGCGGCGCAGCTGATGGAAGCGCACAAGATCAACGCGCTGCTGGTGGTCGATGCAATGCAGCGCGTGGTCGGCGCCCTCAATATTCATGACCTGTTGCGCGCGCGGGTGGTGTGATGCGGCGCGCATCGTGAGCGGATCTTCCATGCCGAGCTCCCATATGAGTGCTCCCCACATCAGCGACTATCCCGCCGACATCCTGGCGCGTGCGGCGAAGGTCCGCCTCGCCTGCTTCGATGTCGACGGCACGCTGACCGATGGCCGCCTGTTCTTCGACAGCGAGGGGCGCGAACTCAAGGCGTTCCATGTCCATGATGGCCAGGGCCTGGCGCTGCTGAAACACGCCGGCATCGCCGTGGCCTTCGTCACCGCCCGCGCCAGCACGATCGTCGAGCAGCGCGCGGCCGAACTCGGCGTCGAGGCCTGCACCCGGGTCGGCGACAAGCTCGCCTGCGTGCGCGGGATCGCCGACCGGCTCGGCATCGGTCTCGAAGCAGTCGCATTCATGGGTGACGACCTCGCCGACCTCGCGGTGCTGCAGGCCGCCGGTTTCGCCGTGGCACCGGCCAACGCGCATGCGTGGGTTCGCGAGCGCGTGCACTGGCGCACGGTCGCCCGCGGCGGCGAGGGCGCGGCGCGCGAATTGTGCGACCTGCTGCTGGCCGCGCAAGGCCAGGCCGGCGCCATGCTGTCGCAGGCGCTGTCATCGCAGGCATGGCCGGCATGAGCTGGCGCAGCATCTTGACGCTGGTGCTGCTGGCCGGCGCGATCCTTTCCGGCTGGTCGGTGTGGACGCATCGTGCGGACAAGTCATCCGACCAGGCCGCGCGCGGACGCTCCGATTACGTGCTCCACGATTTCGAACTGATCGCACTCGACGGCACCGGCAAGGAATCCTTCACCCTGCGCGCGCCACTGCTGCAGGAAACGCCCGGCGCGCGAACGATGGAATTGACCACGCCGCTGTTCCTGCTGCCCGACGCGCAGGGCAACCACTGGCAAGTGCGCTCGCAGACCGGCTGGGTGAGCGAGAAACGCGATGAAATCCGCCTGCGCGGCAAGGTCCGCACCACCAGCCCGCCGGAGGACGCACGCAAGGTCACGATGAATACCGAACAACTGAATGTATTCCCCGACAGCAACCGCGCCACGTCCGCTACCGTCGTGACCATCACCCAGCCCGGCTCTATACTGCGCGGCCGTGGCCTGGAGGCCGATCTGGCCTCCAAGCGTTATGTCCTCAAGTCCGAGGTGCGATCCCGCTATGCCCCAGTCCGTCGCTAAGCTGCTGCTGGCCCTCGCCGTGGCCGTGTGCGCCTATGCAACATGCAGCAACGCGGCATGGGCACGCTCGTCAGATCGTAGCCAGCCGATGGACATCGAGGCCGGACGCCAGCAGGGCACCCTCGACGACCGTTCGCCGACGATCCTCTCCGGCGGCGTGCACATCACCCAGGGCAGCCTCGACATCCATTCCGACCGCGCCGAGATCACCCTCAACGGTGGCGACCCGACCCGCGCCGTGCTCACCGGCGGCCCGGTGGTGCTCAAGCAGACGATGGACGACGGCACGCCGATGACCGCGCGCGCCAGCAACGTCGACTACA
>JBDSFV010000119.1:0-6949 GCA_039919355.1 Luteimonas sp.
CGGCTCGAACTCGACGGAACGCTCCTGCCGGAAGGACCCGGACTCGTCGAGTTGGTTGATGACGGCGATGTGCACCACGTGCGGATGCAACTGGGGAGCAAGTAAGCGGCTGAAGGGTGGGTTCGAACCCCATCGAAGCGCTGCGCAAATAGTGGCGGAGAGGGTGGGATTCGAACCCACGGTAGGCTTGCGCCTACGCCTGATTTCGAGTCAGGTACATTCGACCACTCTGCCACCTCTCCGGTGGTCCTGCCGTCCGCGGCCGGCGCAGGCGGCGGCGGGTCGCAAATGATACGGGGGGCATGCGACCCCGACAAGCCGCCTCGCAGGCCAGCGGCTCGGAAACGATGCCCTGCTGCGGGCCGGACCCACGCGGCCGGTCCGGCGCCGGGATTGCGTTGTGTCTACAAGAATGGATACCGGCATCGCCAACCGCATGATCGAATTCGGACACCTGACCCATGTCGGACTGCGGCGCGAGCTGAACGAGGACACCTATTACGGCGACAGCGAGCTGGGGCTGTGGCTGGTCGCCGACGGAATGGGTGGACACGAATACGGCGAAGTCGCCAGCGCGCTGGCGCGCGAAGCGATCGTGCGCGAGATTCGCCAGGGCACGCCGCTGCCGCAGGCGATCCGGATCGCCGACGAGGAGATCATCCGCGCCTCGAAGAAGCGCAACGATGCGCTGCCGATGGGCACCACCGTGGTCGCGGTCCGGGTCAACGACAACCGCTTCGAGGTCGCCTGGGTCGGCGACAGCCGTGTCTACCTGTGGCGCGACGGCCAGCTGGCGCAGCTGTCGCAGGACCACAGCTACGTGCAGGAGCTGATTTCCCAGGGCGCGATCAGCGTCGAGCAGGCGCGCAGCCATCCGCACCGCAACGTGGTGACGCAGGCGCTGGGCGTGACCGATCCGACCAACCTCAACGTCGAGACCATGTCCGGCGAACTCAAGCCCGGCATGCAGCTATTGCTGTGCAGTGACGGACTGACCGAGGAAGTCGACGATCGCGGGATTTCGCAGGTGCTGGCGCACGTCGAATGCAGTGCGCAGGAATGCGTCGACGGACTGGTGGCCGCCGCGCTGGATGGTGGTGGCTCCGACAACGTCACCGTGGTGCTGGTGCGTCGGCATTGATGGACGGGCGCGATTTCTGCCGCTCCCACGGTTTGGCTCGCGCTCCCTAGGTCATGTCCCAGAGGCAGACCTCGGCTTTCTTGCGCAGTACGACCAGCCGCGCCTCGTGGGCGGCCGACTCTTCCAGGCTGACCATGATCCGCGGACGCAGGGCATCGAACGCGTCGCCGGGCAACGCAACCGTAACCTGCGTGACCTCGACGGAGCTTGCGAACCCGATCTCGCCCTGCCCCGAGGTCAGCGCCAGGTAGGCCTCGGCCAGCAGTTGCGCGTCGAGCAGCGCGCCGTGCAACTGCCGGTGCGAGTTGTCGACGCCGAGCCGCCGGCACAGCGCGTCCAGCGAATTGCGCTGGCCCGGATACCGCTGCCGCGCCAGCGCAAGAGAATCCTCGACCCGGCAGCGTACGTGCATGCGTCCGTAGTGCGGGCCGAGCCGCGACAGTTCGGCGTCGAGGAAGCCGATGTCGAACGCGGCGTTGTGGATCACCAGCTCGGCGCCATCGACGAATGCGAGGAATTCGTCGGCCACGTCGGCGAACTTCGGCTTGTCGGCGAGGAATTCCCAGGTCAGCCCGGTGACTTCCTGCGCGCCGGGCTCGAACTCGCGCTCGGGATTGAGGTAGCGCTGGAAGGTGCGCCCGGTCGGACGGCGCTCGACCAGTTCCACGCAGCCGATCTCGACGACGCGGTTGCCCCTGTCCCAGGACAGGCCGGTGGTTTCGGTGTCGAGCACGATCTGCCGCATCAGGCGTTGGCTTCCTGGTTTGACAGGCGCTTGAATTTGATGGCTTCGGCGCGCGCGAGTTCATCGACGCGCTCGTTGTCGGGATCGCCGCTGTGGCCTTTGACCCAGCGCCAGTCGATGCGATGGCGACCGGTCGCCGCATGCAGGCGTTCCCACAGGTCGCGATTCTTGACCGGATCGCCGCCGGACGTCTTCCAGTTGCGTCGCAGCCAGTTCGGCATCCACTCGGTGATGCCCTGGCGCACGTACTGGGAATCGGTCTGCAGGGTGACGACGCAGGCTTCGCTCAGCGTTTCCAGCGCAACGATCGCGGCCATCAGTTCCATGCGGTTGTTGGTGGTGAGCGGCTCGCCGCCGGCAATCTCGCGTTCCTTGCCGCGGAAACGCAGCAGCGCGGCCCAGCCGCCGGCTCCGGGATTGCCGAGACAGGCACCGTCGGTATGCACCTCGACCGGCTTCAATCCGGCCCGCTTCAATCCGGCGCCCTTCAATCCAGCGGTCGTCATGCGGCGGGCACGCCTTGGCCGAGACGCAAGGCCGCGCGGCTGCGCACCGGGGTCAGCGGGAGCGTGCGTTTCTCGGCGCGCAGCAGCCAGGCCGCACGCAGGCCCGGACCCTGCTGCAGGTCGGGGTGGATCTCGGCCCGCCAGCGCGGACCGAGGCCTTGCGAGACGACATCCGGCTGCAAGCCGGCTTCGCGCAGGCGCCGGCGCCATGGCATCGGTTCGGAGGCGGTGAGACCGCTGCCGTTCCATCGCCAGCGGTAGGGCGACAGCGGATTCAGAGCGAACAGCCACAGCCGTCCGCCCGGGACCAGCAAGCGGGCGCATTCGGCGATCAGCGCGGTCCCGCGGCTGCCACTGCGGATGGCGTGCTGGACCACCACCGTCGCCACCGATTCGTTCGCCAGCGGCAACGGCAGCGCGCAACGGATCGGGCCCTGCCAGCCCCCGCCCGTGGCCTGCAACCGCAGACCACGACTGTCAGGCTCCGTCGATTGCGGTGTCGGCGACAGCCACAACCATGGCTGACCGGGACGGTCGGCCAGTGCCTCGCGGATGCTGTCGACCTCGCTGTCGAGCAGGGCACGGCCGGGGATCGATGCGAACCAGTCGTTGCGGCTGTCGGGTTGACCGGCGGCTTGACCGGTTAGCGAGCGCGGGGGCATGGTCGCCATTCTAGCGGCCCACCCCGGGCCGGGACGCGATTGCCGAATGCGCCTGCAGCCGCTGCCCGCCTTTGCCGACAACTACATCTGGACGCTGGCCGATGGCGAAGGCCGCGCCGTCATCGTCGATCCGGGCGAAGCCGCACCGGTGTTCTCGGCTGCCGACGCTGGTCTGCGCCCAACCGCGATCCTGCTTACCCACCACCACCACGACCATATCGGCGGCACCGCCGCGTTGTTGCGGCGCTGGCCGGACATGCCGGTGCTCGCCCCCGTGGACGAGCGCATCGAGCTGCCCTGCCGGCGCGTCGGCGATGGTGAATGCGTCGAAGTCGACGGCTGGCGCTTCGAAGTGCAGGCCGTCCCCGGCCATACAGTGAGCCACATCGCATTTTTCGGCCACGGCCACTTGTTTTGCGGGGACACCCTGTTCAGTCTCGGCTGCGGCCGGCTGTTCGAGGGCACGCCGGCGCAGATGCTGGCCTCGCTCGAGCGGCTGGCGGCCCTGCCAGCAGACACCCAGGTCTGCTGCGGGCACGAATACACCTTGGCCAATGCCGCCTTCGCGCGCGTGGTCGATCCCGACAACCCGGCCCTGCGCCGCCGCACCGAGGACGCCACCGCCATGCGCGACGCCGGACAGCCCAGCCTTCCCAGCACCCTGGCCGACGAGATCGCGGCCAACCCGTTCCTGCGCGTCGATGCCGCGGCGATCCGCGCCAGCGTCGCCGCCCGGCTCGGGCACCAGCCGCAGGATCGGATCGAGACTTTCGCCGAATTGCGGCGCTGGAAGGACGGGTTCCGCGCGTGAGTACGCGCATCCGGGGTGCTGCTTGGTCGCTGGCGCTGCTGCTGGCGCTGGCCGCACTGGATGTCTTCGCGCAGGAGCGGTCGTCCACGACACCACCGGCCACCCGCAATGGCGGCGAGATCTATACGCGTTTCCGCGAGGGCCTGGCCGATCCATCCTGCGACGCCGACAGCAGTGCGCGCTGGCGCAGCCATTTCGCCGCCGCGCCGAAACGGCTGGCGTCGCACGACGATGACGTGCTGGCGCTGTTCGGCTACGTCGTCGATGCGTTGCGCGAGGCCGACCTGCCGACCGAATACGCGCTGATCCCGTTCGTCGAGAGTGGCTACCAGCCCGGTGCACGCAGTTCGGGCGGCCCGGCCGGGTTGTGGCAGATGATCGCGATCACCGCGCGCAACCATCACGTGCCGATCCGTGCCGGCTACGACGGCCGGCTGTCGCCGGTCGATTCAACCAAGGCGGCGGTGCGCTACCTGAAAACCCTGCACGGCATGTTCGCCGGCGACTGGCGGCTGGCGGTGATGGCCTACAACGCCGGCGAATACCGCGTCTTCGGCGCACTCAAACGCAGCGGCCAGGTCGCGCGCAGCGCCGATCCAGAAAAGCTCGTCGGCCTGTCCGGCATCACCCGCGCCTACGTGCGCAAGCTGCATGCGCTGTCTTGCCTGCTCGACCAGGCCGACGATCGCGAGGACTGGATGCGCGCGCTGGACCGCCCGGTGCCGGTGCTGGCTGCGGTCGTGTTGCCGGCAGCCACCACCAGCCTCGATGCCTGGGCCGCGCGCAATGGTCTCGATGGTGCCGTCGTCCGACGCCTGAATCCGGCGTTCGCCGGTGGCCGCGTCGCCCGCGCCGATCGCGCGCTGCGGGTGCTGGCGCCAGTGGCGGCATCTGAGCCCGCGATCGGCGCGATCTCGGCCGCAATCGACGAGAGTCATGTCGAAGCAGCGATCTTGGCCCGTGCCGACATCCCCATCGATGATGCCAGTCCCGTACGCACGCATACCGTCAGCCGTGGCGAGTCGGCCTGGACGATCGCGCACCGCTACAAGCTGCGAGTGGGCGAACTGCTGTCGCGCAACGGCCTCGGCGCGCGCAGCGTGCTGCGCCCGGGCATGGTGCTGAAGCTGGACGCCGGCGGTGGCGAGTAGCCCGGACCGGCCGGTGCGGGCACACTAGTGTCCTGTTTCCTGATGGACGGACACGACATGTCATTCCTGCAAGGCAAGCGCGCGCTCATCACCGGCATCGCCAGCCAGCGTTCGATCGCCAACGGCATTGCCGAAGCGATGAAGCGCGAAGGCGCCGAACTCGCCTTCACCTACCAGAACGACAAGCTGAAATCACGGGTCGAGAGGGCCGCCGGCGAATGCGGCTCGAATATCGTCATCCCGCTCGACGTCGCCGACGATGCGCAGATCGATGCCTGCTTCGCCGAACTCGGCAAGCACTGGGACGGCTTCGATATCCTGGTGCATTCGATCGGCTATGCGCCACGCGAGGCGATCGAGGGCAACTACCTCGACGGCCTGACCCGCGAGAACTTCCGCATCGCGCACGACATCTCGGCCTATTCACTCTCCGCGCTCGCAAAGGCGGCGCGGCCGCTGATGGCCGGCCGCAACGGCAGCATCCTGACCCTGAGCTATCTCGGCGCCGAACGCGCGCTCGCCAACTACAACGTGATGGGCGTGGCCAAGGCTGCACTCGAGGCGAGCGTGCGCTACCTCGCGCTGAACCTCGGCCCGGAGGGCACGCGCGTTAACGCGATCTCGGCCGGCCCGATCAAGACACTGGCTGCCGCCGGCATCGCCAACTTCCGCAAGATGCTCGGCCATTTCGAGGCGCATGCTCCGCTGCGCCGCAGCGTGACGATCGAGGACGTCGGCAATGTCGCGGCATTCCTCTGCTCAGACCTCGCTGCGGGCATCACCGGCGAAATCACCTATGTCGACGCGGGCTACAATATCCTCGGCATGACGGGGATCGGCGACGACGACTGACGCCGATCGTGCCGCCCAACCAAAAAGCCCGGCATCGCCGGGCTTTTTGGTTGGGATGGTTACAGACGATCCTCCGCCACCGTGATCTTCATGCGCTTGCGCAACGTGCGCACCAGGCCCTCGGCATCATCGACGCCGGCCATCTGCGCGAGCTGCTGCTGCAACGCGGCCTTCTGTTCTGCGGTGGCCTCGTTCGGGTCGCCCGGCACGACCTTGCCGACCGCGAACACCACGATGCGGCCATCGGCCAGCACTGCCTTGCCTGGCGAGACCTTGTCCGCGGCCGGGGGCGGCACCACGAACATGGCTTCCGACGCCGCCGCGTCCGGCACCGGCGCGCCACGCGGCACACCCGGCAATTCGATCGGCGTGAGATTGCGCACGGCGGCAGCCTCTGCAAGCAATTTCCCACCCCGCAACTCGGCGACCATCTTGTCGGCCGCCGCCGCCGCGGCCTTGGCGGCGCGGTCACTGCGGATCGCCGCGAGCACTCGCTGGCTCACCTGCGCGAGCGGCAATGCGTGTGCCTCGGTGTGCTGGGCGACACGGATCAGCACGCTGTGGTTCGGCCCGAGCTCGACCGGATCGCTGACCGTGCCGTCCTGGATCATCGATTCCGAAAACGCCACGATCTGCACCGCTGGGCTGGTGGCGATGCCGCTGCCCTGTCCGCGCGCGAACGGACCGATCTGCTGCACCGACAGGTTGGCGATGCGCGCGGCCGGGGC
Organism: Luteimonas sp.; assembly: GCA_039919355.1. Taxonomy (GTDB): domain Bacteria; phylum Pseudomonadota; class Gammaproteobacteria; order Xanthomonadales; family Xanthomonadaceae; genus Cognatiluteimonas. The sequence continues at coordinate 6,597 of JBDSFV010000119.1, forward strand.
CAGTGTGGTGGGGTTCTTGTTGACCTGGTCGACCAGGCTGCCGGTGAGGTCGTTGAAGGCACGCTCGCGGTCGGCCTCGGCCTGTTCGCGCGCGAGCTCCTCGCGTGCCTGCTCGAACGGCACCTGCTTGCCGGCCTTGACCTCGCGCAACTGCAGTACGTGCCAGCCGAACTCGGTCTTGACCGGGCCGCGTATCTCGCCGGGCTGCATCGCGAACAGCGCATCCTCGAACGGCTTCACCATCACGTCCTTCGCCACCCAGCCCAGGTCGCCGCCCGCGGCCTTGGAGCCGGCGTCGTCGGAGTTGGCGCGCGCCAGCGCGGCGAAGTCGGCACCGGGGTGTTTCGTCTGTG
>JBDSFV010000120.1:0-8713 GCA_039919355.1 Luteimonas sp.
ACGGCATCGCCACCTTCCGCGCCGACATCGACGTCGCCACCTGCGGCGTGATCTCGCCGCTGAAGGCATTGAACTACCTGATCGAGAGCCTGGAGTCCGACATCGTGGTGATGGACTACCGCGTGCGCGGCTTTACCCGCGACGTCAAGGGCAAGAAACACTACATCGACCACAGGATCAATTCGATCCAGGAATTCCTGGCCAAGAACATCCGCTCGCGCTACGAGATGTTCGACGTGAACGTGTACCAGGAAAACATCTTCCACACCAAGATGCACCTGAAGGACTTCGACCTCGACAACTACCTGTTCGAGGAGAAGGCGAAGAACCTGTCGTTCAAGGACCGGATGAAGATCGAGGCGCTGCTCAAGCGCGAGATCGAGGAGCTGTTCCACGGGCGCAACCTGGTGGAGTGAGCGGGCCCGTTCGTTTCACGGCGTAGGGCGGGTCTTGACCCGCCATTGCCATGCGTCGAGTGCTGCGGCAACGAAACGAAGAACGGCTGGTCGAGACCCGCCCTACACGCGGTACGCGATCGTCTTCATCAGCTTCGACGCCACCGCCATCAACGTGGGGATCGGTTGCGGCAGCACCCGCGCACCTTGCGCCTCGGCGTGCTCGGCGTGGCGCGCCTCGTCGGCTTTCATCGTGGTCAGGATCGCGCGGCTGCGGGCGTCGGCTTCGGGCAGCACCTGCAGGTGCTCGTCGAGATGGGCCTCGACCTGGCGCTCGGTCTCGACCACGAAGCCCAGGTTCCAGCCATCGCCACGCAGCCCGGCGAGCGCGCCGATGGCGTAGCTGCCGGCATACCACAGCGGGTTGAGCAGGCTCGGGCGGCTGTCGAGTTCGCGCAGGCGCTCGGCGCACCAGGCGAGGTGATCGGTTTCTTCCTGCGCGGCGGCCAGCAGCTGCTCGCGGGTGCGTTCGTCGCGCGCGACCGCAGCCTGGCCGACATACAGCGCCTGCGCGCAGACCTCGCCGACGTGGTTGATGCGCATCAGCCCGGCCGCATGGCGGCGTTGGTCCTCGTCGAACACGATCTCCGCTTCACCGGCCCCCGGATTGGCGCGCTCGGCACGGGCGCTGCCGAACACCGTGCCGAGCGCGTTCTGCGTATCGATCAGCAGCCGGTCGAGCGGGTTGAAGTCTCGTGAAGTCATTCCAGGCATCCGGCAAGAAACTCCAGGGGATGTTGCACCGGCGCCCGTGTGCCGTTGGCGAAATGCAGGCGGCAGCCGATATTGGCGCTGAGCAGGCGGGTCGTGCCAGAGGCGGCGAATTGTTCCAGCAACGGCTGCCGGTACGCCGACGCACGCGCCGGATCGGCCAGCATCTGCGTCCCGGCGGCACCGCAACAACCGAAACCGGCGTCCAGTTCGACGATCTCCAGCCCCGGGACGCGCGCGAGCAGGGCGCGGGTGGCGGCATCGCTGCGCACCACGCTGCGCTGGGTGCAGGGCAGGTGCAGGGCAATGCGCTCCCCGGCGCCGCGAAAGCGCAGGCTGTCGGCGCGGCGGGCGAGGAAATCGAGCGCGTCGACCGCTTCCGCGGCGCCTCGCAGGCCTTCGGCGACCGCCTCGTGGCAGCCGCTGGCCAGGGTCAGCACCGTGCCGGACCCGGCGAAGGCGGCGCGATTGCGCGCTGCGAGGGTGTCCGCCTGCTCGACGTTGCCGGCGTGCGCGTGCAACGTGCCGCAGCAGGTCTGGGCACGGGGGAATTCGACGTCCACGCCAGCCGCGGCACACAGGCGCTGCACTGCCGCACGCAGCCCGGCTTCGTACGGCCGGGCGATGCAGCCAACAAACATTGCGACGAGGGGCTGTTGCTCCCTCCCCCGCTTGCGGGGGAGGGTTGGGGTGCCGCTTTTCGTGCGGAGACTTGGAGTTTTATCGCTTCGCCTCGCCCCCATCCCAGCCTTCCCCCGCAAGCGGGGGAAGGGGCCAAGCGCCGGCGGTCGCGGCAACGGACGCCACGCCGACGGCAGCAACGGATACAGGATCCGGTACGTCGCGAGCAGCCCGCCCAGCAGTGCAGGCCTTGCGGCCAGCCATTCGATTCCGCGCTGCCGCCAGCCTGGGGCGCGGCGTACACGCTGTCGCGCGCGCGCCTGCACCAGCAATGGCCCATACTGCACCCCGGCCGGGCAGACCGCTTCGCAGCGGCGGCAACCGAGGCACTGGTCGAGGTGGGTATCGCCGGCAGGCGTCGGCGCGATCGTGTCGAGCTCCCAGGCGCGAGCCAGGGCGATACGGCCGCGGGGTGATTCAGCCTCGATCCGGTCGAGGCCGTAGGTCGGGCAGGCCGGCAGGCACAGGCCGCACTGGACACACTGGTCGGTCAGTGCCACGAGCGGGCCTGTGGCGGGACGACGGGCGGCCTCGGACATGACCGCCAATGGTAGCACGTGGGTTCCAGCGACTTGCGGTGCCCCGGGCGGGCCGCTATCATTCCGCCTCTTTCGTTCCGCATTTTGCTTCACAGCAAATCTTTGGGTGCCGTCATGAAGACTTTCAGCGCCAAGGCCGAGACCGTACAGCGCGACTGGTACGTGGTCGATGCCGATGGCAAGACCCTGGGCCGCCTCGCTTCCGAACTCGCGCGACGCCTGCGCGGCAAGCACAAGCCCGTGTTCACCCCGCACGTCGACACCGGCGACTATCTCGTGGTGGTTAATGCCGAGAAGATCGCGGTCACCGGCAACAAGCTGGCCGACAAGATGTACTACCGCTTCACCGGTTACGTCGGCAACCTGAAGTCCGAGACCCTTGGCCAGGCGCTGCATCGCCACCCGGAGCGCGTGATCGAGACTGCCGTCAAGGGCATGCTGCCGAAGAATCCGCTCGGCCGCGCCATGTACCGCAAGCTCAAGGTCTACGCCGGTCCGAACCATCCGCATGCTTCCCAGCAGCCGCAGGCGCTGGAGATTTGATGCGAGTCCCTCGCAACAGCCCGCACATCCATGTGCGGACTTTCCAAGCAAGCTAGGTCAACGACGCACATGGCACTCCAGCAGAACTACGGTACCGGCCGCCGCAAGTCCTCCACCGCGCGCGTGTTCCTGCGCAAGGGCGACGGCAAGATCACCATCAACGAGCGCTCGATCGAGGAGTTCTTCGGCCGCGAGACAGCGCGCATGATCGTGCGTCAGCCGCTCGAGCTCACCAAGTCGACCGACAAGTTCGACGTGCTGGTGACGGTCGCCGGTGGCGGCAACACCGGCCAGGCCGGTGCGATCCGCCTCGGCATATCGCGTGCGCTGGTCGAATACGACGAGTCGCTGAAGGGCGAGCTGCGCAAGGCCGGTTTCATGACCCGCGACGCCCGCGAGGTCGAGCGCAAGAAGGTCGGCCTGCACAAGGCGCGCCGTGCTTCCCAGTTCTCGAAGCGCTGATCCCGTTGCGCTAGACTCGATCCCATAGCCCCGTCGCCAAGCGGTAAGGCACCTGACTCTGACTCAGGCATTCGGTGGTTCGAATCCATCCGGGGCTGCCACTTCAAGGTCCGATTGCACAGCACGCGCTACGCCATCAAGAGCCCGCCACTGGCGGGCTTTTTGTTTGCGCGAGCCAAATCCCGTGTTCGCCTACAATTCCTGCTTCACCCGATGCGCTGGATTCCCCGCACATGAAACTCGGCTCCCTGAAGGAAGGCGGACGCGACGGCACCCTGGTCGTCGTCTCGCGCGATCTCGCCCGTGGCGTGCGCGCGACAGGCATCGCGCCGACGCTGCAGCGCGCGCTGGAGGACTGGTCCAACCTCGCCCCGCGCCTGGACGCGTTGTCGGATGCGCTCAACGGCGGCAGCGCCGACGGCGCCTTCGATCTCGACATGGCGCAGCTGGCGGCGCCGTTGCCGCGCGCCTACGAATTCGTCGACGGCAGCGCCTACCTGCCGCACGTGGCGCGCGTGCGCCGCGCCCGCGGCGCCGAGGTGCCGGAGAGCTTCTACACCGATCCGCTGATGTACCAGGCCACCAGCGCCGGCTTTCATGGACCGCGCGACCCGGTGCGCGTGGTCGATGAAGCCTATGGCATCGATCTGGAGGCGGAGATCGTGGTGGTCACCGACGACGTGCCGATGGCGGTGACGCCGGAGCAGGCAGCGGCGCATCTGCAGCTGGTCGGGCTGGTCAACGACGTCTCGTTGCGCAACCTGATCCCGGGCGAGCTCGCGAAGGGCTTCGGCTTCCTGCAGTCGAAGCCGCGCTCGGCACTGTCGCCGGTGTTCGTCACCCCGGACGAGCTTGGCGATGCCTGGCACGGCAACAAGCTGCACCTGCCGCTCGTCACCCACATCAACGGCGCATGGTTCGGCGCGCCCGAGGCCGGCGTCGACATGCAGTTCGATTTCGCGCAGCTGGTCGCGCACGCGGCGAAGACGCGGCCGTTGTCGGCGGGCACCATCGTCGGTTCCGGCACCATCGCCAACGAGGACACCGGCAAGGGCGCGTCCTGTTTCGCCGAGAAACGCACGGTGGAAACCCTGGAGCACGGCAAGCCGAAGACGCCGTTCATGAGTTTCGGCGACCTGGTCCGGATCGAGATGCTCGACGCGGCCGGGCGCAGCATTTTCGGTGCGATCGAACAACGCATCGAGCGCCAGCCCGTGCCCTGATGGATGTGCCCTGACGCATCGGCGCGACGGTCTGCGCGACCGGCGGTCTTCCGCGACGCCGCGCAGCGGGCTAAGGTGCGCGAGCGGGGCCCAGGCTCGGGAACACCGCAAGGGGAGCGGGATCGTGGCCGATCGGCTGTGTCTGTATTCGTACTGGCGCTCCAGCGCCGCCTACCGCGTGCGCATCGGCCTCAACCTGAAAGGGTTGGCATACGAGATCGCGCCGGTGCACCTGTTGCGCGATGGTGGCGAGCAGCACTCCGAGGTCTACCGCGCCGCCAATCCGCAACAGCTGGTGCCGGTGCTGCAGCACGGCCATCGCATGCTGCGGCAGTCGCTGGCGATCCTGGAATATCTGGACGAGATGTGGCCGGCGCCGACGCTGCTGCCGGCGACCGCGCGCGAGCGCCAGCGGGTGCGCGCGCTGGCGCAACTGGTGGCCTGCGACATCCATCCACTCAACAACCTGCGCGTGCTGCAGTACTTCGAGCGCGACTGGGGCGTGCCGCAGGCCGAGCGCGATGTCTAGGTGCGGCACTGGATCGTCGACGGGTTCGCCGCATTCGAGGCGTTGCTGCAGGATCATCCCTCGACCGGCGCGTTCTGCGACGGCCAGGCGCCGACGATCGCCGACTGCTGCCTGATTCCGCAGGTCTACAACGCGCGCCGCTTCGCGATCGATCTCACGCCGTATCCGACCATCGTCCGCATCGAGCAAGCCTGCATGGCGCTGCCGGCATTCGATGCCGCGCGCCCGGAACGGCAACCGGACGCACCGCCGCGCTGAACCAGCGCGACGTCGGAGCTAGCGCTGACTGTCGGCTGCGTCGAACACCTCGGCGTAGGGATCGTGCGCGCCGCTGGCGCCTTCGGACAGGCGGAATTTCAGGGCCAGGCCGTCGCGCGAGTCGGCGGTGCGCAGTGCTTCCTCGCGATCGACCCTGCCCTCCTTGTAGAGCCGGAACAGGCACTGGTCGAACGATTCCATGCCTTCCTCCAGCGATTCCTCCATCGCCTGCTTGAGCTCGTGGATCTGTCCGCGGCGCAGCAGGTCGCGGATCATCGGCGTGTTGATCAGGACCTCGGCTGCGGGCATGCGACGGCCGTCGACGCCGACCAACAGCCGCTGCGACACCACCGCCTTGAGGTTGAGCGCCAGGTTCATCAGCACATTCTTGTGCGCGCCCTCGGGGAAGAAGTTGAGGATGCGCTCGATGGTCTGGTCGGCGTTGTTGGAGTGCAGCGTCGCCAGGCAGATGTGGCCGGTTTCGGCGAACGCGATCGCGGCCTCCATGGTGGCGGCGTCGCGGATCTCGCCGATCAGGATCACGTCCGGCGCTTCGCGCATCGCGTTCTTCAGCGCGTTGTGGAAGGCGTGGGTGTCCACGCCGACCTCGCGCTGGTTGACGATCGACTTCCTGTGCTTGTGCAGGTACTCGATCGGGTCCTCGATGGTGAGGATATGGCCGGAGATGATGCTGTTGCGGTGGTCGATCATCGACGCCAGCGTGGTCGACTTGCCCGAACCGGTGGAGCCGACGATCAGCACCAGCCCGCGCGGGGCCATGATGATGTCCTTGAGCACCTGCGGCAGCTGCAGCTCCTCGATCGAGGGGATCACGCTGCGGATCGCGCGGATCACCATGCCGACCTCGCCGCGCTGCTTGAACACGTTGACGCGGAAGCGCCCGGAGCCCTGCAGTGCCAGCGCCATGTTGAGCTCGAGGTCGCGCTCGAAGATCGGCACCTGGCCCTCGTCCATCAGCGAGTAGGCGATCTTCTTGACCATGCCTGCGGGCAGGCCGGTATTGCCGAGCGGGTAGAGCTTGCCTTCGACCTTGATGTACACCGGCGCGCCGGTGGTCAGGAACATGTCGGAGGCGTTCTTCTCCGTCATCAGCTTCAGGAAATAGCCGATATCCATTTCACGGATCCTCTTGACGACGCGGTATCGTTGCAGATAACGCGGTTGCTGATGAAAAATGGCCGCGCGTCGCCCCCTCCGCCACGGCACCCCGATGAACCCAAGCTTCGCACAATTCCCTTGCACCTGGCAGGCAATGCGCCCGCTGCTGGCCATCGCGTGCGCGGCCGTGCTGGGCGCATGCGCGAGCCTGCCGCCGCCGACCGGCGAGCTGTCGGCCGCGCAGCAGGCGGTGACGCGCGCCGATGGGGCGGATGCCGACCAGTACGCACCGGACGTCATCGCCCAGGCGCGGAGCGAACTGGCGCAGGCACAGGCGGCGATGGCGAAGGGGCGCGACGAAGACGCGCGCAGCCTGGCGGTAGCCGCAGCGGCCGATGCCGGGCTTGCGCATGCGACCAGCAGCGCTGCCACGACCAGGGCCGAATACGCACAACGCCGCGCAGAAGTCGTGGAACTGCAGCAGCGCCTGCAGCTGCAGGGTGACATCCCGTCGCGGAGTCCGCTGGAGATTCCAGCCGCGCCCGGTGCCGATACCGCAGGCACGCAGGCAGCCCGGCTGCAGGCGCTCGAGGCCGATCCCCGCCTCGGCGGCTTCGCCGCTTACGAGCGCCTGCGCGCGCAACAGGCCGTCGATGCCTTGGCGGCAGCCCGCAGCAGCCAGCGCGAGCACGCCGCGCGGGTCGCCGCGCGACGCGTTTCGATCGCCGAGCTCGTTGCGCGCACCGAAGCCACCCGCCGCGAGATCGACCGCCTCGACCGCGAGCGCAGCGAACTGCTGGTCGAAGCCATCCGCCAGGAAGCCGAGCGTGCGCGTCAGGAAGCCGAACGCCTGAGGGTGCAGGCGCAGATCCAGGCCGAGGAAGCGCAACGCTTGCGCGCCGCGGCGGATGCCGAAGCGGCTGCGCGGCAACAGGCCGAGGACGTGATTGTCGATGTCGCTAGCGACCAGACCGCGAAACTTGCCGCCGCGCGCGCGAAGGAAGCCGGGCTGGCACGCCAGGAAGCCGAATTGATGGCTGGCGGCAAGCTGCCATCGTCGAAAATCGACACGCGTGGCGAGGTCTACACCCTCGGCGGCGACGCCTTCACTTCCGGTCAGGCCGGCCTGACCAGCAGTGCCGCGGCCAGCGTGCAAACCCTCGGCGCCTACCTGCGGCAGGGCTCGAACCTGCGGGTGCGGATCGAGGGCCATACCGACGGCCAAGGCGAGGCCGCAACCAACCTGGCGCTGTCGCAACAGCGCGCCGGGGCGGTGCGCGATGCGCTGGTCGCCGCCGGCGTACCGAAGGCCCGGATCCAGGCGGTGGGTCGCGGAGAAAGCCACCCGTTGGCCGATGACGGCAGCGCCGAAGGCCGCGCCCGCAACCGCCGGGTCGAAATCATCGTCTCTGGAAAATAACGATTAAATTCAATATTTTGCACATTCGAAGCGCCGGCCAACAGCGTCGCCGCACGGATCGCTGAAAGCGGATCAAGACTTGCGGCCGACGCTTGCCGGGCGCGCAGGGGAGGAGTAGGGTCGGATACTCAGGCGGGCCGGATATTTCACTGCCCGCCTGGTCACCGAGCCAGGCCAATGACCGACGCATTCGATCCAACGGAGCACGCCGCCGCAAGCAAGGTCTGCGCGGGCGCTCCCGATGGATGCGCCCGCGCCCCGAGCCTGGCCAATTCGCCCCACCGCAACGCCCCGTGCCCGACTCCAGAAGTCATCCGGCCGGGGCGTCGGTTTTTGCGCTGAAGGAGGATTCCATGTTCGAAGGGCAACCGCAGGCGGAACTCGACACGCTGATCCAGACCCACCCCGAGTTCAAGCAGCTCTACCACCGGCACAAGGAGCTCGACAAAAAAGTGCTCGACGCCGAACTCGGCGTGCTGCCGGTCGACGATGTCACGCTGACGCAAATGAAGCGCGAGAAACTCGCGGCCAAGGATCGCCTGACCCGCCTGTACGACGTGCTCCACCACTGACGCCTACGGCGGCCGCGCAAAGCGGCCGTCAACCAAAGTGTTCTCGTCGCGGGCGGCGACGGCCTCCTCGTCGGCCGTCGCCGCCCGCGGTCTGTACGCTCCGCTGCCATCCATGGCGCAGCCGCACGGCTTCGGGTGAGGTTCCGGCCCGGCCTTCCTTGGCCGGGCGTTCAGTGGCGCAGCAGATGCCATTCAAGGCCT